>CALBVA010000033.1 GCA_937969125.1 uncultured Verrucomicrobiales bacterium
GCCATTCAGCGCTTCACCCAGGCCTCCCTGGTTCAGGCCCAGTCTCTTTCCCGAGTCGGAGATTATGCCGGTGCTGAGCGCCTCCTTGTCGCGGTCGATAAGGTGAATCCGGACAACCCCAAGGTTGCCACTTTCCGCAAAAAACTCGAAAGCCCGATTCGCGTGAATCCGGCCCTGACTAAGGAGCATTCCGCGAAGGTCGATAAAGTCCGCCGTCGCCTCTACGAAGCTGAGGGGTATTATGATTCAGGCCAGTTCGATCGCGCCCAGATGACCTACGAAGATGTCCTGCGTATCGATAAGCATAATAAGGCCGCTCGCCGTGGTCTGGAGCGGGTTGATGCCGCCCGCTCCGATTATGCCGGTGCCGCCCGTGATCAAAATCGTTCTAAAATGTTGGCTGACGTTCAGGCTGCCTGGGAGAAGAAGGATCACCTTGAGGTCGCGGTCCCATTGGTCGGCCAGGATGGCCCAGGTCTCACCACCGTCTCCGGAGGGATCATTGAGAAGCTTTCCTCTTTTGTTCTTCCGGAAGTCGCTTTGAACAATGCCACCCTGGACGAAGCCATCGATTTTATTGAGACCATGTCTCGCCAGCTGGATACTGAAACGCTGGACGAGGCTGCCAAGGGGATTAGTTTCCTCACCCAGCTCGGTGACGAGGATCACCCCGCAGTGCAAGCAGTCCGGGCCTCCCGCGTGAATCTTAAGCTGCGTAATGTCCCTCTTGAGGTGGTCCTTCGCCAAATCACCTTGGCTACCGGCACCGAATACCGGATCGATGAATTTGCCGTCGTTATTACCGCTGCCGGATTCTCAGATCCCAGCCTGATTCGTCGCGACTTCAGGGTCCCTCCAGGGTTCCTGACTGGAAGCAGTAGTGGTGCGAAAGCCGATGTTGGAGTTGATGTTTTTGGCGAGGGTGCCGATGTGAATCGGGGCCTCGTTGCTAAGAGGCTCACCGCCGAAGAGAAACTGAAGAGCTTCAACGTGCCCTTTCCTGAGGGAGCTACGGCCTCCTATAATAGTCGCACGAATATTCTCACCGTCCGAAATACCGCTGACAATATTCGCCTCATCTCAGCCGTCGTGGACGATGCGGCACAGACCGAGCCGGTCACCGTAGCTGTCCGCACTACGATCATTGAGGTCAATCAAGAGAACCTCGAGGAACTGGGCTTCGATGTCATACTCAACGGCTTCGATGTTGGGAGTAACTACAAGCTGGGCGGCGGAACTGTGAGCGGAGGAGGGAACATTGATGACACCATCGGCGGAGCTCCAGTCACAGCCGGTTTGCGTGCCGGTGAGTTATCTACCTCGACTGATAGTCTCGATGCCCTGCTGACCCGCGAGTCTCCTCCGGCGGCTTCTGGCACCATCAATTCAAGCTCGGCGGGCGGAACGACCTCAACTCTCCGTGTCCCGACGAACCAGGCCGGAGACGGTCTCCGTGCTTCCGGGATTATTAGCCTGCGTGCGATCATCGACAATGCCAGCCATGAACTCCTTGTCCGCGGACTCTCGCAGAAGAAGGGGGTCGATATCATGGTTCGTCCAGAGGTCATGACTCGTCCAGGTCAGGCCGCTTCCATCCAGTCGGTAATGGAGTTCCCGTATCCGGAGGAATACGAACCGCCCGAACTTCCCAATGCCGTTGGCGGAAACCAGGGCATTGTTACTCCGGCCACTCCGACCAGTTTCGAGACCCGGGAAACCGGCGTTTCTCTGGAAGTTCTCCCCGAAGTCGGGCCGGATCGCCGCATCATTGAGGTTCAGGTGAATCCCATCATCACTGACTTCGAGGGATTCGTGAACTATGGCACACCCATTAATGGTTCCAGCACCAACACCAATATTAACTTTGTTGCAGGCACGATCACCACTTCCAGCACGCTGGGAGAGCTGACTGCGAACCGCATTCTCAAGCCGCTTTTCCGGACCATTAAGGGAAAGACCGCCCTGCGAATCCTCGACGGCCAGACCATTGTGATGGGTGGCCTGCGACAGGAGGTCCGCCGCGCCGTGAATGACAAGGTCCCCATTCTCGGAGATTTGCCCATAGCCGGGCGCTTCTTCCAGCATAATGGAGTCTCGGTTGAGCAGCGCGCCATCGTGATTCTGGTGAACGTCGAACTTCTGGATCCTTCCGGTAAACCCTATCGTAAAAGGTAATGGCCCGGATTCCTCCGCCTGCGACTCCGGCAAACTCCGGGGACTCTGCTTCCGAAACTGAGAAAGAGAGGGAGCAATACTCTCTTGATGAAATGATGCGCGCTCTTCGCGATAAGGAGCGTGAGAAGGAGGAAAAAGGGGAAATTGTCACCCGCTCTGATGGTTCCGTAGCCCGCAAGGTGAAGCGGAGGCGCCGCCGCTCCGACCAGCCGGAGAAGTCCTCCTCCTCATCGCCCGAGAAAGAGAAGAAGAGTCTCCTGTTTAAAATCACCATTGCTTGCAGTCTTCTGCTTCTGACTCTTTTGTGCATTGGTTTCATGCTGCTCTCCTATAATAGCAAAGGGAACCGCGCGAAGATAGAGACCGCAGCAGCCGACTGGACCGGTGCCAAAATCGAATTCAACGGTGCAAAATTTTTCCCGGGAAGCGCGTCAATGAAGGGCGCCAACTTCGAGTGGGGGGCATCCTCTTTCATCAAGGATCTCAAGCTTCGTAAAGTCCGGGGTGATCAGAGTTTATTCAGTTTTTTCGGAGCCCGTCCCGGTGGGCTTGAAATTGGCGGGCGCGTAGGCACCTTGGTCACTCAGGTTCCACAGGGGGATGAAGCCGTCGGCAAGGCCCATGGGGAGGATCAATTCCCCTTCGACTACGGCCGCTATTACTGTGATGCTCTGGATGTCGTCTTTGGCAGTAGCAAAACCATCGGCTTTAAGGGAACCTCGGTCAGTCTCCGCCACATTCCCTCCGAGGGTTTTCGTGCGAGTCTTGATCAGGGCATGTTCCAGCTGGCCGGATGGAAAGACTTTCCAGTTAATAACGGCCTCATTTATTTCCGTGATGGCTACATTGAAGTGGTCAATTTTTCCCTCGATCAGCCGGAGCAGGAACGATCGGGATTGGGGACGACTCTAGATATCACTGGGAACATCCCGCTGACTATCGGCGAAAAGGGCCAGCTTAACCTCAATGTGGAAAACTTCCCGGCACCCATTCTCTTTGGAGAAAAACTCGCGAGGTTTTTCGACGGAACAATCCGCAAAAGCAACGATGGTAAAGTTACCCTCACCATGGGTCGGGGCTCCTTGGATGAAATTGAGGTTCCCTTCGATGCGGATTATCTCCGTGTCTCCCGCTTTCAATTCGTTAGCGCTTTGCAGGAAGTCTTTCCAAATGAGGGATGGGACCAGCTCGACTTTGATACCGAAGCCACCGGAACCCTGCGCGTTCGCCCGGAGGGAGTAGCTCTGGAGAATCTTTCCATGTCACAGAAGGATATCCTTCATCTCAAGGGAGGGATTATCATTACGCGAGAAGGACGCCTCGCCGGTTCCTTGCGCCTGGAACTCAATTGGGCTCTTGTGGAAAGAAACCCGCGCTTGAAAAAACTCCCAGGTATTCGTCGGGATGAGGATCTGGCCCGCGCCATCTTTGAATTTGATCTCGACGGCACAGCCAAAGATCCGAAAGACAACTTCAGGCAACTCATTGGCCTCGGTTCTTCTCCATCGACCCTTCCGACGATCCGAAACGGGCTGGATCTCGAACTTTGGAAAAAAGCGATCAATCCCGAGTTGAACGGAGACGAATGAGTTCGCCAGGGTTCGACAGGAACGATACTTGCTCTAAAGCTTTTTTTTGATTCCCCTCTGATCCATGACCAATCCTTTCGGCACGACCTTTGAATCCCTGGATGGACCAACCGGACCGGTGGTCGAAAGCATCCACCGGAAAGCCTATGCACAACTCCGGAATCTCATCGGTTCCGGTGAGGGACACTTTATCTCCCTTCGGGCTCCCCGTGCCGGATATGGGAAGACGATGCTTCTCTCTCGACTGGGGAATGACGACCCGGAAGATCTTATTGTACTGCCCATCCGCCTGGCTGAAGGATGCCGCGTGGAAGGGGAGGGCACCCTCGAAGAACTTCTCACCCGACTCTGCGAGCCAGTGGAGGCCGGCGGTTCCTCAAGACTGGACTTTCTCACTCGTCGTCTTTTCTCGCGGGCTCTCCTCCCGCTGATCGATTCCGGTGAGGTTCCGTGTCAGGATCAGGAAGAAACATGCCTCAGTCTCCAAAATGACCCCGTTACCGCTTTCGATTTCCATCGGAAGAATGCCAGCATTGCACAGTGGACTGCAGAGCAATTTGATCTGCTCCTTCCTCGTCTTTCCGAGACTCTCAGCAAAGAGGCCGGACTGTCTGTGCGAAATGCTGCTTACTGGCTGGAGCATCTTTTCCACTATGCCTCCCGGGCATCTGCTGATTCCTCCCGCACCAGCGACCTTATAGAGATAGTCTTTGGTGGAGAAAGCCGCTTCCGTTCCGGAGCCGGTTTCTTCGGGGGGCTGGGTACCTTCTTGAATCTTGTCACCCTCGTAGATCAGGTGGTCTTGGTTCTCGATGAGGTCGATGGTCTCTCTGGCGATACCGAATCTGCGATGCGTGTCACCAGCTCGCTTGTTTCTCTTCGCGAGGCAGCTCCTTGTCTCACCCTCGTGGTCTCAGTAAATGACGATGTCTGGGAATCTGCTTTTGTCCCCCGCCTCCCTTTGGGGCTCCGGGATCGCCTGGAAGATCATGTCATCCGCCTCGGAGAGCTTTCGGTGGATGAGGCTCGGGAACTCATTTCCACCCGTGGCGGAAAGGATGCGCCGGGGATCCTTGAACAACTGACCCTCACTTCTGGTGGATTGTATCCGCGGGGAGTGCTCCGTGTGGCGCGTGACCTTTGGGAGCCGACGCCCGATGACCTCGCTCCGTCTTCCGTCGCGTCAATCCCGCCTGTTCAGGAATCGAAAGAGGCTCCATCAATCCCCGGAGCCCGGTCTGCTGCTCTGGCAGCCGTCGTCAGCCCACCGCCCGCTCCATCATCCTCGGATGCCGCAGAGAAAAAACCTCCCCGCACCCTGACAGAGCCTCAATCCATCCGACCGCCTGCTACTCATCAGGCTGCTGGTCTCTCCCTGCCGCCTCAGGTTCCCAGAAGAGCCACGGCCCCTGTCTCGGCGAAAGCAGGTACGGGCACGCCTTTCACCCCACCACCACGTCCCACCTATCCACCAGCCTCGGTGAAGCGAGCCAGCCTGCCACGCAAATTTGAGGTGAAGCATCTCAGTCCTGCACCAGACTCGTCACCATCACCTTCGCCATTTTATCCACCTGCTCAGGTGAAACGGATCGGTCTCCCGCGAAAGTTCGAGGTGAAGCGCCTTAGTCCTGAACCAGTATCGTCATCCTATCCACCCGCCGGGGTGAAGCCTGTTGCTCTGCCTCAGCAATTAAAGGTTGAGCGAATTTTGGCGGCATGTGCTCCTTACAAGAGCCCCTTCCGCATTGCCTCTCCCGCCAGACCTCAGCCCCTCGCTGTTACTCCAACCCTGAAGGTGGTCGGCGAAGCATCCACGCCTGCGCTTGCACCGAAACCCGCTCCTCCGCAGCCCTCATCTGAATCCTCACCCTTCCGGCCTCGCCAGAATCCAACCACCGAGGGGACTCCACCACCGCCTGCTCCGTAACCACTGAAGGGATCCGCCCCCAAGCCCTGACCCCGAAGGCTCTCGATAATCTCCTTCGCCAGTTTCGTGAACAGGGTGATTAGTTCGGGCTAGGCGAGAATCGCTGTTAGTGCCGCCGCGACCTCTTCCTTCATTTGGGCCATCGGAATTTCATGGCCCGCTTCCTTTTCCGCACTCGTCATCGAGACTCCATCCAGCCCGCAGGGCGTGATGAATTCGAAGGGAGGCAGGCTGATGTTTTGCACATTCAGCGCGAAGCCGTGCAAGGTCACCCAGGACCGCACTCCCACTCCGAGTGAGGCGATCTTACGTGGCCCGATCCAGACTCCGGTCAAGCCCTCCCGTCTTCCGGCAGTGACTCCGAATTTTCCGAGGGCCACAATGATCGCCTCTTCCAGTTTTCGGAGATGTTCGTGGAGATCCTTCCCGTGATCCGCGAGGTCCAGAATGGCGTATCCCACCAGCTGCCCCGGCCCGTGATAGGTCCCCTGACCACCCCGATTAATCTCCACGACGGGATGCGGTAGGTGATTGGAAACCTGCAAGCTACTCTGATCCCGCGTCCGCCCGATCGTGTAAACCGGCGCGTGCTCCAGCAGCAGCAGTGTGTCACCAATTTCACCGGCTCGGCGCTGACGCACCAGCTCTTCCTGCTGATCCCAGGTCTCCTGAAAATCCCGTCCCGTTCCGAGATCGCGCACCTCGAGAGTCTTCATCGCGCGCTCTTGGGGAGGGCCAACCATGCCCGAATTTCCTCCAGTGATTTGCAATTCACTACGTCTTCGCGGCGCAGCCAACCCTTCCGCGCGAGTCGTACTCCGTAGGCCAGGAATTGCAGTTGCTCGGTAGCGTGTGCATCCGGATTGATCGAGGTCATCACTCCCTTGTCACGGGCTCGGTGCCACCAGCGCCAGTCCATATCGAGGCGGCGCGGGTTGCAATTCAGCTCGATGATCGTGCGAGTTTCGGCGGCGCAATCGATGATCTTTTCCACATTCACGGCATAAGGATCGCGTCTCAGCAGCAGCCGGCCTGTCAGGTGCCCGATCATGGTGACGTGCTCGTTTTCCATCGCGCGGATGATTCGTTTCGTCATTTCGGCCTCGGACAGGGTAAAGGCATTGTGCACCGAGGCCACACAGTAATCCAGCTGCCCCAGCACCTCGTCATCAAAATCCAGCGATCCGTCCCGTAGGATATCGACTTCTGATCCCGCGAAGATCGTGAAGTCATCATCGAAGGTCTCATTGAGCACTTGCACTGCTTCTACTTGTGCGAGCAGTCTGTCTTCATCCAGACCATTGGCCTGGAAGGATGCCTTGGAGTGATCCGAAATCCCCAAGTAGCTCAGCCCGTGATCCTGCGCCGCTTCCGCCATCTCCTTCAGAGTATGCTTCCCATCGGACGCGGTGGTGTGATTGTGAAAAGTCCCGCGGAGATGGTCCAAGGCCACCAGCTTCGGCAGCGTGCCTTCATCGGCCGCTTCGATTTCACCCCGGTTCTCCCGTAGTTCTGGCGGGACAAAGTCCATCCCCAGCGCCCGATAAATGTCGCGCTCTTCCTGAACTTCGGGAATCTCTCCTTCGCCGGTGAAGTCATATTCGTTTAGCGACAGACCCTGCTTCAGCGCGCGCGAGCGCAGCTCGACATTGTGCTCTTTACTCCCTGTGAAATATTGCAGGGCGAAAGGGAAGTGTTCGTTGCTCACCGCACGAAGGTCGCATTGCAATCCGTTCTCCAACCTGATCGAGCACTTAGTATCCCCGCAAACGATGACCTCGTGCACTTCTGCGAGTTCGGAAAAAAACTTCGTCAATTCCGCCGCTTCCTTTGTCGCCACCAGAAAATCGAGATCATGCAGGGTCTCTTTGGAGCGTCGGTAAGAACCTGCGATCTCGGCACGCGAGACCTTCGGATGTTCCTTCAATCGTTCCAGCAGAGTCTCCGCCAGCGGCGCAATGTCACCCAGTCGGAAACGGTCAGCGAACTTCTCGCGATTCTCGATCGCAGCGAGAATCTTCTCCACTGTCTTCGCCCCGAATCCGGAAAGTTTCGAGATCTCCCCACCGCCGCAGGCCTCCTTCAATGAGGCCACCGAGTCGATGCCCAGCTTGTCGTAAAGTGCCTTGATCTTCTTTGGCCCCAGACCTTGCACCTCGAACAGCTCGAAGAGGGTGGGTGGAAATTCCCCTTGCAGATTTTCAAAATACTCCAGCTTCCCAGTCGATGCCAGTTCATGAAGTTTCTGCTGCAGCGCGTCGCCGATGCCCTTGATCCCCTTGAGTTCATCCTTCGCCGCCAGCTCTACGATATCCCCATCGAAGTTTTGCACAATCTCCGCACCCTTCCGGTAAGCCCGCGTCTTAAAAGGATTCTCACCCTTCAATTCCAGCAGCAGGGCAATCTCTTCCAGGGTTGAAATCAGAGTCTCACGAGTCACATCAGCCATCCCCGCCAACATGCGAAACGATCAAGGATTTGCAACCCCATCCTCCCTCGTGGCGGCGCTTTCCAAGCGCCATGCAAATCGAAATCAAGATGTCATTCATCCGAAACAAAAGGGATGCCATCATGAGGCATTTATTTCCTAGGGAAACTATCGCCTTGTAGCCGTAAAGGATTTCCTCGATTTATAGGGATCGGACCATCGGCAATTGAGATCACCCTCTGAGTGCCCACGATCAGGACGATTCTGAAAAAAATGAAATGCCCAAGAGACAACGCCTCGCTTTCTCCACACCAAATGGGGAGCGTCGACATCCACTTCTGCCAGGAGTGCCAAGGGTTCTTCCTTTCTTTAGAGCAGAAGTCAGCATCGCAACT
>CALBVA010000034.1 GCA_937969125.1 uncultured Verrucomicrobiales bacterium
CACGTTGCGGCCTTCGTCTTCGATCTGCAAAAAGCCATTGCCAGTAGCAGCGGGAGCGCGGACGGAGCGCATCAGCAATGGCTAGAGGGCCTGCAAGCGACCCTGGCCGAGTCAGCTCCCGCCCCGCCTCCTGCTGCGAAAAAGACTGCGGCGAAGCGACGCACTACCGGTCTCGCCTATCTCCTCGTCGCCCGGGAGGATGGCATGGTGGAGATCCGGTATGGAAAGCTCCGCCACTACGTACACTCGCCGGATAAGGTCGACTCCATCCACCTCCATGTGGATCCCGATCGTAGGCAGCCATCCTACTTCCGGCCAGGTGATCACGAATTGGTGAGGGCTCTCCATGAACAGACTCCCGTAGCTCCCGGGACAAGGAGTTATTGGAATACCGAGCAGCGGGTTCTCCATGGACCGATCGCGGCGATTCTCCTGCCGCAGCTCTTCTCGACGGGGCGCTTTTATGACTTCGAGAGCTTCGCTGCGGCCCAGCGGGATCTCGCACCGCCTCCGCTCACCCCAGGGGATCTTATTCAACTCAGCCCACAGTGGCAGACAAATAAGGATGGTCGGAGCCGCCCCGTGATCGGCCTCCCAGCGAGCGATTCCGAGTTGTTGGAACTAGATCAGCTTTATTACCTCGACCGAGAAAAGATGCTCCTTGGCCCGGTCGAAGTGCCTGGTGGTGAGAGCGCGGATTTCCTCCGTCTCTGGGCCAGCGGTCCTCAAGTGGACGAAGAACGTGCCTCTGATCTGGCCATGGGAATGGAAGAGCGCGGCCTCGCCAAGGTGTTGCCGCCGCCTGCCAAAATGGAGGAGAGGAAACACCCCGTGAGCCGCCCGGTGATCACCCTCACGCTGAGTCGCCAGCCCTTTCTCGAATACCTCTCGAAGGAAGCTTACGGTGGCAGGGTACGCGTGACTCCGCCTGCCTGTATCCTCGCGGAACTCACCTTTAACTACAGCGGGATCGAGGTGGGATTACCGCTCAAAAATTCATCCCGCATCCGGAATCGTGACCACGTCCTCATTGTCGAGCGTGACACCACCATCGAGGAAGCCGCCCTCGAATTATTGAAGGGCCTCACCTTAGAGCCGTTCGAGAATTTCGTGGATCCGCAATTCCTTCGCGACAGCTGCCGGTATTGCCTCGGCCCGGACGAAGATCTGGACCGTTGGGACCTTTTCTGGGCTCATCAGCTTTCGGTGGTCCTTCCGAAATTGACCGAACAGGGCTGGGCCATTCGCTATGATCCCTCCTTCGATCTTACCGTCACGGACGCCAGTGAGCTCATCACCGATCTCATTGAGGATCCGGATCAGGGAATCGATTGGTTCCGCTTCGAGGTTGGCTTGGTCACGGATGAGGGGAAGCGCGAGAGCCTGATGGAACTCATTGCGAGCTACCTCCGCTCGGACGAAGAAATTCCCGATGAAAAGGATCTGGATGAAGACGAGCGCGTCCTGGTGCAGGACGAATCCGGCACCTCGTTTTTCAATCTCCCCGCCCGCCGTTTTTTCCTCATCGTTCGCTCGGTTCGGGATCTTTTTGCGCGGCCGGATGACGGGCTGCACCGACTGGAAGCTGCGAAAATCGCCGAAGAACTCGCGCTGGATGACTCACAGACCCTTGCTGATCTCGCCGCTCTCGGAGAACAGCTGCGGAAGAAAGAACCGCATTGCCCGGTCACCATTCCCACGATCATTCAGGCGGACCTCAGGGACTACCAGAAGGATGGTTTCCAATGGCTCCAGTTTCTCGCTCGCCACCATCTTCACGGGATTCTCGCCGATGACATGGGGCTGGGTAAGACTCTTCAGACCCTCACTCACATCGCGGCTGAGATTGAGAACGGAAGGAGCAATGGCGACCCCGTCCTCGTCGTCGCCCCCACGAGTGTGGTGCCAAACTGGGCTGCTGAGGCCAAAAAGTTTGCCCCAAGTCTTAAGATTCTCGTACTGCATGGAACTGCGCGGAAGAAGGACTTCGTTCATATCGATAAGGCGGACATTGTCATCACCTCCTACGCCCTCTTGCAGCGGGATGAGGACGTGCATAAGAAGATTTCTTACCACCTCGCTGTCCTGGATGAGGCTCAATACATCAAGAACCCTAAGGCTAAAGTCGCCATCGCAGCGTGTAAGTTGAAGGCCCGCCACCGGCTCTGTCTTTCCGGAACTCCGCTGGAAAATCACCTCGGGGAGCTCTGGTCGCTCAGCCGTTTTCTCATGCCCGGTCTTCTTGGTAGTCAGGTCGACTTCTCCTCGAACTACCGCACTCCCATTGAACGACATCAGGACGGCAATGCTCAACGCCTCCTGAATAACAAGGTCGGTTCGCTCATCCTTCGCCGCACGAAGGATCAGGTCGTCAAGGAACTCCCGCTTAAGACCGAGATCATCCATCGTATCCCGATGAATAAACCCCAGCAGGATCTCTATGAAAGTGTGCGCGTCGCTCTGGATGAAAAAGTCCGCGACGCCATCGCGGAGAAAGGCCTGGCCCGCTCCCAGATCATCGTGCTGGATGCCCTCCTGAAGCTTCGTCAAATCTGCTGCCACCCGAAGCTCATCAAGACCGAGATCGCCAAGAAAGCGAAAGCCTCCGCGAAGCTCGACTTCCTCGTCGATCTCCTCGCCACCCTCGTGGAGGAGGGGCGCCGTATCCTCCTCTTCTCACAATTCACCACCATGCTGGACCTCATCGAGGCTCACTTGATCAAGGAGAAGATCCCCTTCGTTAAGATCACCGGGAAAACTCGCGACCGCAAAACCCCGGTGGAGAAATTCCAGGAAGGAAAGATTCCCATTTTCCTCATCAGCCTGAAAGCCGGGGGCACGGGGTTGAATCTCACCGCCGCCGACAGCGTGATCCACTACGACCCGTGGTGGAATCCCGCCGCCGAAAACCAAGCCACCGACCGCGCCCACCGAATTGGTCAAAAGAATCCCGTTTTCGTCCATAAGCTCATCTCCGAAGGAACCATCGAGGAACGAATTCTCGAACTCCAGGCCAAGAAATCCCGTCTCGTCGAAGCCCTCCTCAGCGAAAAAACCAACAAGCTCCAACTCGACCCCGAAACCCTTAACAACCTCTTCGCGCCTATGGGGAGCTAGCTGTGTCATTCCCACGTCTTGACCTCCGGCTTGTGAGTCCCTACGCAATCTTCACCGATGGCGAAACGATCCAAAATTCCCATTAAGAGCAAGCAGGAGATTGAGAAGATGCGGGAGGCCGGAAAGGTCGCCAGCGAGGTTCTTCAGACGAGTGCTGCTTTTATCGAAGCTGGCAAGACGACCCGTGAGGTCGATCTCTTTGCTCTCGATCTGATGGAGAAGTTGAAGGTGAAAAGCGCCTTCCACAAATACCGCGACTTCCCGGGTTACACCTGTCTCTCAATGAACGAGGAGGTGGTTCATGGGATTGGGGGGGATCGCGTGATCAAGGACGGCGATCTGGTGAAGATCGATGTGGGGATCAAGCGGCAGGGATGGATTGGCGACAATGCCGTGACCGTGCCGGTCGGGAAAATCAATGGTGAGCAAAAGCGCTTGCTCGCAGTAACGGAGGAGTCGCTTTTCGTCGCGATTTCGCACGCGCGTGCCGGAAATCTACTGTACGATCTCTGCGCGTCGGTGGAAGACTACGTGACGAAGTTTGGATTCTCAGTGGTGAAAGATTTGGTGGGGCATGGCGTGGGGCGGCAGCTTCACGAGGAGCCACAGGTGCCGAATTACCGCCCGCCCGGAAAATCTCCGGTGCTGAAAGCGGGGATGATTCTTGCTATCGAGCCGATGATCAATGCCGGGGTCGGCTCGGTCGATTGGCTGGACGACGGATGGACCGTGGTTTCATCGGATCGGCGTCCTTCTTCGCATTTCGAACACACCGTGCTCATTACGGATGGTGATCCGGAGATCCTGACCTGGCGTCCGCGAACCGCACTGCCGGAGCAATTGGGCATCCCGCCTTTGCAGTAGCGCGTGGGATCTGTTAAGCTGGCGCCATGCCGTCAATTTTAATTTCCCGCTCCCAAGTCATTGAGGCACCCGTCGAAAGGGTGTTTGAGGAAGT
>CALBVA010000035.1 GCA_937969125.1 uncultured Verrucomicrobiales bacterium
GGTGGGCAGGGAGCCTTTCCAACGAAGACGAAACCGCCGAAGACAAACCCCGGACAGAGCGGCAGGAAACCAAACCGCAGCTCAAAAAGAAAACCACTCCACCTACCAGCAAGAATAAGACGGTCACCGCCCTCGCAAAGATCACGAAGACCGAACCAGCTCCGAAGAAAGAAGACGAGGGTAGACCGCCCAAGCCATCTGGTGGCGGACTCTTCGATCTCGAGCCGACCCCGCGGTCTGTGAAAGACTTGCTTAACCACTGGGTCATTCTCACGGCTACGGTGGCGACTTCCGAGGAAGGTCGCTCATTGACTTTCGAGGGCCTTCCCGATCTTAAGGCTCAATTGGAAAAAGGAACGACCGAAGCAATAAAGGGCAACAAGGTCGAAGTCATTGGCTACCTCAAGTCCGAAACTCTCCTCGAAGTAGAATCGGCAGAGGACATCGAAATCGAGGGCGATGACACGCCGATGCTCAAGGACGTCTACACTCTGGAAGACGAAGCGAGGTTGCGAAATATGAGTCAGGCCTCGGTAACGGTGAGGGCGACAGTCACCGAATTCACAAAGAGCCAGAGTGGCAAAACCCTTTATCTGGTTTTCAAAAAGGAGAAACCAGAATTCCGAGCCGGGGTGGTCCTGAGTCAGGCTGACAATGGACTCGATGAGGAGTATCTTCGAACCTTCGTCGGAAAGGAAGTATTGGTCACCGGTCAGATCTCGGGTTTCGAACTTAAGAGCAGAAGTAACAGACTGGTCGTCGTTTTCAGGAAGAAGGATGCGATCAAACTCACGGAGTAATCCCGTTTAGGTGAAGACGGCTTCGCCAAAGCCCTCCGGCACATCGATCAGCTGACCCGGTTTGATCTTCTCCGGCTTCCCTCCGTCGATAGAAATCTCCCGCGCCTCAAAACCGATGCAGCGGAGACGGTAGCTCTTGTAGTCCGGAGTGAAATCCCCTTCACGGTTCTGGGTTAGCTTGCCATCTTTCAGCTTGAAGGTTTTCAAGACCGCCCCTTCAAAACCATCTCCTTCATCCTCGTAGAGTTCCCCTGTTCCGTTCGCTCCGTAAAGATGCAGCTCCATATGTGTGAGCGGAGTACTGCTATTCATGCGGACGGGTGAAATTGGGAGAATACTCCCCGCCTTCACAAAGAGAGGTGTAATCTCCAGAGGCACTTCCATCCAACGCTCCTCACCACCTTCAATCAGGGCATCGGTCCAGAAATTATACCAGTCACCACGAGGCAAATAATACCAACGCCCCTCGACCCCGGCCTTCGAGACTGGACAAGTGAGGAGATTCGCCCCGAGGGCGAATTCCTCTGCGCGGTTATGCGTCTCGGAATCCTGATCATCGAGATAAATCAGGGAGCGCAGCATCGGAGCACCGGTCCGGATGTGCTCCGCGAAGACGGTGTAGATGTATGGGAGAAGACGGTAACGCAGCTCGATAAATTTCTTAGCCACCGCCGTGTAGGGATCGCCAAAAGACCAAGGCTCCTGCTCATTTTCATCACCCGAGCTATGCACCCGGCAGAAGGGATGGAAGACGCCCATTTGCAGCCAGCGGACAAAGAGCTCCCCATCCGATCTTCCGGAGAATCCACCAATATCCGTGCCCACAAAGGAAAATCCGGAGAGCGCGAGTCGCTGGCACTGAATGTTACCAATCTTGAGATGCTCCCAGGTCGATTGAATATCGCCGGTCCACGCCGAGCTATAGCGCTGGTTTCCAGCATAGGCGGAACGGGTGATGACGAAGGGCCGCTTATCCGGGAAAGAACGCTTCAGCCCTTCCTGAGTAGCGCGTGACATCTGCATGCCATAGACATTGTGCGCCTTGCGATGAGAGCAAGGATGACCGTCATAGTCATGGCGGACGTCG
Organism: uncultured Verrucomicrobiales bacterium; assembly: GCA_937969125.1. GTDB lineage: Bacteria > Verrucomicrobiota > Verrucomicrobiia > Verrucomicrobiales > Akkermansiaceae > SW10. The sequence goes on from CALBVA010000035.1 coordinate 1,888, forward strand.
CGCGGGAAGGTCTTGGCCTCATTAAAGACCGCTGGCTCATTCATGTCCGTCCAGATGCCTGCGAGACCGCTCTCGTGCATGAACTTCGGGAAGAGATCCGCCCACCAATCGCGGGCCTCCGGATCGGTAAAATCCGGAAAATGACAGGGACCGGGCCAAACGTTTCCGGTCATGAGCGGGCCGTCCATGCGCTTGCAAAAAGCACCCTTCTCCTTTCCGGATTGATAGACGAAGTATTCCGGATCCACTTTGATGCCGGGGTCAATGATGGCCACGGTTTTGATACCTCGCTTGGCGAGGTTCGCGGTCATGCGAGCAGGATCCGGATAGACATCCTCCGCTTCGTTCCAGGTGAAGCAACGGAAGCCATCCATATAATCGATGTCCACGTAGATGGCCTCGCAAGGAATCTCATGATCCTTAAAGCCATCCGCGATCGCCATCACCTCGCCCTCGCTCTTGTAAGACCACTTGCACTGATGAAAGCCCAGCGCCCAGAGTGGAGGCATCTCCGGCACGCCAGTGAGCCGGGAATATTTCTCCACCACATTTTCAACCTTCGGACCCTGCATAAAGTAGAAATCCATCTCACCGCCCTGCGCCCAAAAGCTGCTCACGCTAGGACGCTCACGCCCGAAGTCGAAGCTGGAGCGGAAGGAATTATCAAAAAACACTCCGTAGGCGCGGGTGTGGTGCACACCGATGAAAAAGGGAATATTCTTATAAAGCGGATCAGTCTGCGCGTCGTAGCCATAGACATCACTGCCCCAGAGCATGCGGCTTTGGCCGCGGAGGTTCTTGTGCCCGGGAATGTCACCCAATCCGTAAAAGTGCTCACGGGATTGGATGACGCGGCTGGTCATTACTACGTAGCCGCCGAAGGCGTGGTTCTCATACCAATGAAATCCCTTTTCGTCCTCACTGAGGAGATTGCCCTCATGATCCTCGATGCGCAGACGCAGGCGCTCACGACTGACCTGAATCTTGAGTGCAGGAGTCCCGATGAAATACCCCTCCTCCCGCTCCTCCAGGGTCAGGGTGCACTGGCTTCGCTCGCGATCCGGATCCGGTCCGTAGGAGAAATTCTCGCTGATGACACCATCCGGATTAAAGCGGAAGCGCACCATCCCCTCCTCCAACCCATCGATGGCGAGACAGCAACCATTGTCGCAATATAAGACGACCCGGGAGTCCTCATGCTCCACCCGCACCACCTCGCCGGCAGAGAGCTCACCGGTGTCGGCAGGCATCCCGGTTTCGATGTAGTTGTCTTTCTCAAAAATCGCGTCGTCCATGTCCATCCCTGTTAGCATAGACCGTGCCTCCCACCACTGCGGATCTCGAATCTGTGAAAATAATTTAAGCTGGCACAGAAGCTGCAATTTCGTGATGACCACGAGCTGGAGTTATGAAAAGAAAGGTTTTGATGTTAGGTTGGGAATTCCCACCACTTATTAATGGAGGCCTTGGAATCGCCTGCCTCGGGCTGGGCCGGGCGCTCGCGAAGCACGTCGATCTCACCTTTATCCTCCCGCAGACCGACCCGGCCTTCATGGTCGATCAAGTGAACCTCATCGGCCTCAATCATCTTTCCGAACGCGAACTGGAGTGCATGCAGAAGACCGATGAACTCCGCTCATTCGCAGAGGTGGAACTCATTGCGGCAGACCTCCAGCCCTATGTGGAGGCTGAACTGGTGGCCCGCGAAAAGATGTCCACCGACGGCCAAACCTTCTCAAAGTATGATCGCTGGTCCGAGGACACCGGGCTCGCGATGTTTTCCAAAAAAGGAGCTCTCTATGGTGAAGATGTGAATGCCCGCGTAGTGGCCTACGCCCGCGCCTCCGCCGCCCTCGCCGAGACCAAGGATTTTGATATCATCCACGCACACGACTGGATGACTTTCCTGGCCGGAATGGAAATCAAGGCCCGCACCGGAAAGCCGCTTGTCCTCCACGTCCACTCGCTCAGTTACGACCGCGCCGGCCCGGAGGCCCGGGGATGGATCTTCGATATCGAGAAGCTAGCCATGGAAGCAGCGGATCTCGTTATCCCGGTGAGTCACTACACCGGTACGATCTGCACCGGTCACTACGGCATCGAGGCCTCGAAAGTTTGCCCCGTCCACAACGGAGCAGATCCCGTAGAGGCCTACCGAACCGAGAAACCTTTCCCGGAGAAACTCGTCCTCTTCCTCGGCCGTGTCACCGGTCAAAAAGGCCCGCGCTTCTTCCTCGAGATCGCCAGCAAGGTTCTCAAGGAGGACCGCAATGTCCGCTTCGTCATGGCCGGAACCGGAGAACGCCTACGGGAACTCATTGAGTATGGAGCCTTCCGCGATGTCGGAGACCGACTCCATTTCACCGGCTTTCTGAATCGGGAAAAGGTCAATGAGCTCCTTTCCATGACCGACGTCTATTGCATGCCCTCGGTTTCGGAGCCTTTCGGCCTCTCCGCGCTCGAAGCCGTCCAGTTCGATATCCCTGCCGTCATTTCCAAGCAATCTGGTGTCGCCGAAGTCCTGACCAAGGCACGTAAAGCCGACTACTGGGATGTCGATCTCCTCGCCCAGCATATCATCGATCTCATCTCAGACGAAAAGGCCCACGCCAAAGCCGTCGCAGCCTCGAAGGAGGATCAGCAGAACTGCACCTGGGAGCGTGCCGCCGAACGGGTCACCGATCTTTACGAAGAACGGTTCCCAGTGTCAGTATTCTAGGTCCTCACTCCCTCACCATCATGCCAGATCTTTGCCTCTATTTTCAGGCCCATCAGCCAAACCGCCTGAAGCCCTATACCTTTTTTGATATCGGGAAGGATCCCTTCTACGAGGATGACGAGCTGAATCGTGATATTCTCTCCGGGGTCTCCGAGCGGTGCTACCTGCCCGCCAATGACCTCTTCACCGACCTGATCGAACAGAACCCGGGGAAGGTCAAATTGACACTCTCCCTGAGTGGGGTTTTTCTGGAGCAACTCGAACACCACCGCCCGGATGTCCTGGCGAGCTTTCAGGATCTCGTCGCCACCGGCAGTGTGGAATTGCTCTGCGAGACCTATTATCACTCTCTCAGCTATCGGGCTTCAGGGGAGGAATTTGTCCGTCAGGTGGAGAAACAGAAAGCGATGCTCAAACGACTTTTCGACTTCGAGCCAACCATCTTCCGCCATACCGAGCTGATTTACTTCAACGAGCTGGCAGCTTTTGTGGAAGAAATGGGCTTCAAGGCACAACTTGCCGAAGGAGTAGAACGTGTCCTCAAGGGACGCTCGCCGAACCATCTCTATCGTGCACCGAATGTGACGGAGATCAAAACGGTCCTCCGCAATAATACCCTCTCCGACGATGTGGCCTTCCGCTTCGCCGATCCGAATTGGAATGGCTACCCGCTCACTCCGGAAAAGTATGCGAAGTGGGTTTCGGAATCCGGTGGCGAGGTCGCCGGGATCTTCCTGGACTACGAAACCATCGGTGAACATATCCATCGGGACCAGGGAGTATTCGATTTTTGGAAAGGGTTGCCCGCCGCACTGGACGAGGCAGACATTGCCATGACCACCCCATCGGAGGTGGTGGAGAAATTTAAGGTGAAGGACGAATACGACTGCCATGAGATCACAAGCTGGGCAGACACCTCCAAAGACCTCTCCGCCTGGAAATCTAATCCCATGCAGGAGGAGGCGAAGGCCAAGATTCTCTCGCTCGAGAAGGCGGTAAAGTCCCACGACAACCCCGAACTCCTTCACCAGTGGTCAAAAATGCAGACCTCCGATCATTTTTATTACATGTGCACCAAGGGAGGAGCTGACGGCGAGGTACACGCGCACTTCAGCCCCTATGACAGTCCGTATGACGCCTACCTGTGCTTTATGAATGCTCTCTCGGATCTCCAGGTACGGGTAGGGGCCTGAGAAAAAATGAGGCCGCTATGTCTCGTGAGAATCAAGGGAGATTTTCGACACAGATTTCCTCTCAATCACGCCAATCCTAGACGGACAGTCGCTGTCACGTTTCTCTCTTTGAAAAAAAAGAAGAATTAGAGAAGGATCTCCCACATGCGATCCCTCGCCTTCTTCTTCCTTTTCTTTCCCCTCTCGTCTCTCCTCTCCGCTCAGAACAGCGGAATTCATAGCAACTTCCCTGCGGCCAAATGGGAGGATGCCATGCTTACTGGAAATGGCCTGACCGGTGCTATGGTTTACGGTGGCCAGCCAGAAGAAACCATCGTCTTCACCAATCATAAGCTCTTGAGGCCTGGCAATGGACGGGACGAGATCCCGGACATGTCAGACATGGTCGCACCCATGCGAGAGAAAATGCTTGCTGGCGAAATTGGCGCAGGTTGGATGCTCTATTGGGAGGAATGGAAAAAACGCTCAAAGGGCGGCATGTTCTGGACCCAGAAATTCCACCCCGGTTTCCAAATGCAGCTCACTCAGATCGATGGTAGCTACCCTGTTAAATACCGCCGCTCCACCAACTACGAAACCGGAGAGGTCATCACGGCTTTTTCCGATGGAGCCGGTGACTGGACCCGGGAAACCTTTGCTTCACGGGATCAGGATTTCGTCATCACCCGACTACGCGCTTCATCGAAGGGGAAAAAAGTCTTTGTCCGCGTTAAGCTCGCGGCCTGCGAGCGTCACCCCGGAAATATCTCCCAAAAATCTGTCGCTACCAATGGTTGGCTCAGCTGGCGGTCAGCTTACCCAAAGGACAAACACAGCCACGCCGGATACGAGGGACTCGTCCGCGTCATTGTCCGCGGCCAAAAATCGCGACAGCGCAGCGATCGTGACACCCTCACCATTTACAATGCAGACGAAGTTCTCCTCATCACCGCCATCGAACGGCATGCCAAAGACCACACGATGTGGGACAAGGAGGAATTGAAGAAGCACCTCCTGACCATCGAGCCGAATTACGATGCACTCCTCGCCAAACACACCGCGATTCATCATCCGATCTTCAATCGCGCCACCTACTCTCTCGGTGCCAGTGAGGCCGACCGCTCAAAGTCTACAGAGCAACTCATCGCTGATGAAAATGCCGACTCCACCGGAGTCAATATGGCCCTACTGGAGCGACTCTTCACCACCAGCCGCTACCTCTTCATGTCCTCGACCGGGAAGGACTACGCCCCTCGTCTCAGCGGAATGTTCATTGGCCGCTGGGGAGCCGCCTGGGCAGGCGATTACACGCTGGACGCGAATGCCAATATGGCCGTCATGGGCGGATACATCGCCAACCTTTCCGAAAACATGGAAGGCTATCACGCCATCATCAAACGCACTCTCCCACAGTGGCGGGCCGGCGCTAAAAAACTCTACGGGATGCGCGGCATCCTTGGCCCCGTCCGTATCGATGGTGAAGTCGCAGTCCCTCATCACTTTTCAGACTACCATGCTCACTGTACCGCCACCGGCCTGGGTCCATGGATTCTCTATCCCCTCTGGGAGTCATACCTCGTCAGTGGTGACAAGAAATTCCTCAAAAACGAACTCTACCCCCTCATGGTTGAGCAGCTGCATTTCTACGAAGACTTCCTCACCTTCAAGGACGGCAATGGAAAGCTCATCTTCGTCCCCTCCAACTCTCCGGAAAATGCCTGGAAGGGCGTGCAACCTCGCACCTCCGCCGCCATCAATTCCACCATGGATATCTCGGCCTGCCGACAGCTCCTCACTAACCTTCTCCAGGCGGAGAAAGACCTCGGCCTTCCTGAAAGCACCAAGGCTCGCGAACTCCTCTCTCAATTACCCCCCTATCTCGTCAATGATGCCGGGGCCCTCCAGGAATGGTCATGGCCCGGACATGGAGAAAACTACGGACACCGCCACTCCAGCCACATGTATGTCGTTTGGCCCGGATACGATATAAATCTTGAGAACCCAAATACGAAACACCTCGTACCAGCTGTCGAGAAGGCGCTTATCAAACGGAACCACAGTATCGTGCAAGCGCACGACTTCATCCAGCGGGCCATCGGCTGGCTCCGGGTGAAAAACGGCGAAGAATTTTACCGAATCCTGAAATACAGCCTGGAACACCACTACCTCTACGCCTCACTCGCGACCTCTCACGATCTCAATCACCGCATTTATAACTACGACTACATCCTCACTCTCCAAGGACTTCTGATCGAGACCGCCGTTTTCACCAATCCCGGCATCCTGGAAATCCTTCCCGCCATGCCCGCAGCTCTGAAAACGGGGGAATTCACCGGACTGAAAGGGCGAAATCGCTGCGACCTCGAAAAGGTTTCGTGGGACCTCAAAAAGAAAACTGCCACAATGATCGTCACCAGCGCCATCGATCAGGAGCTGGAATTCATCCACCGGAAGGGAATCAAATCCATCAAGGCCAACACCAGCATTCAGCGTTCCGCCCACGGTGACCACGCCCGGAAAGTGACCCTGAAAAAAGATCAGAAAACCACGATCACGATCACTTGGTAATACCTACCTGACAATGACAGCCGGGCATCAATCGCCCTGAGTCACCTCGGGAACGATATCGATGGGTGCCGCCCGTTTTTCGATGCTCTCAATGGAGTCATCTTCATCTTGGACGGGGACGACATTAATATCTACTTGGACGGGGACGGCGCGGAGGCCTTCAATGATTTTTTGAAGACTCGCCACGGTGAGGTCGGAGAGATTCTGCGGTCGTGTGAGTCCCTGAGTGATCGCTTCGAGGCCGTCATTGAACTGGGTCATTTGGGCGACGACTCGAGCAACGGGATCATTCTCGCCCGCTCCGCCAAGGAGTTTTTGCTTTCCGAAGTCCTTCTTGATTTGCTCCCAACGAGCGGCCTCTTCCTCGGTGAGCACACCTTCCATCTCCTTAAACTTAAGCAAGTTCGCCTCCGCTCCAGTGGTGAGGGTTTGTGACTCGTTCTGGTAGTGATCGTGAATGAGAGCAATGACCTCCTCCATCGTCATGAGCGGCAGGACCTTTTCGGCAATGCGGTTCATATTACGATAAGATCCCTGAAGCTTGAAGGCGGGCTCTACACGATAGGAATCTTCCTGCGCGGCGCTCGCGATGTATTCCATATTCACGCGCATGATGGAGTCGCGCACGCGAAGGAGGCGCTTAAGAGTCTGGGCAAATTCCTCGATCTCCGCCGGGGTGTAATTGCCCTCGAAATCGACACCTTCATGCGAGCCAGTTTCAGCGATGCTGAGCGCGGCATAAACATCCTTCTGGCTGGTGCTCGCGAGCTTGCTCAGGACGCTGTTAGAAGTGAGGCAGTTCTCGACGAAGCTCACTTTGAAGGCTTCTTCATGATCGCCAAGAATGTCACCGAGGTTGTAGGTATCGGCACGGTTCGCGAGCATGTCAGGAATCTGGAATTTCCCGCCGGTCTCGGTGTAAGGGTTTCCCGCCATAACCACCGCGACTTTTTTTCCACGGAGATCATAGGTCTTGGCCTGGCCGTTATAGACACCCTCGATCTTCCGCTGACCATCGCAGAGGCTAATGAATTTCTGGAGAAATTCAGAGTGGGTGTGCTGAATGTCATCGAGATAGATCATGACATTGTCCCCCATCTCGAGGGCGAGATTGAGCTTCTGGATTTCTTCGCGTGCGGAGGCATTCGGCGCATCGGCGGGATCGAGCGAAGTGACTTCATGACCCAGAGCGGGCCCATTGATCTTCATGAAGGTCAGGCCGAGACGATTGCCGATATACTCCATGAGGGTCGTCTTACCATATCCCGGAGGAGAGATGAGGAGGAGAAGCCCCATGCGATCGGTGCGAGTGTCATCCCCGGCAGTTCCCATTTGCTTGGCGAGATTGTCACCAACCATGGGGAGATAGACTTCGTTGATGAGGCGATTTCGCACGAAGGCGGACATCACGCGGGGCTTAAATTCATCGAGCCGCATTTCATCACGCTTGTGATCGACGAGGTGATTTTTGGTTTCGAGGTAGTCCTTGAAGACGGGGACTTGCGACTCCTCGAAAGCTGAAAGGCGGTCAATGAACTCGTGGTACTGGAGCTCCAGCTTTCCATCCTGAATGCGGGCATGGGAGCCTTTGAGTCCTTCAGCAGTGGCGGTGAGATCGACCGATTGCACCCAGCGCTCCTCGTAGCCACCTTTGGCAATCCAGAAAGCGGTTTCATAGATGACATCGTCCTGCGAGAAAGCCATTAGCCAGTCAAACACGATGCCGAAACGCTCTTCCAAAGAATTCTCGAACGGTTCAAGAGCAGCAGCGAAGACCTTTTCGGCCCGTTTGGCGGTCAGTTCGCTTTTAAAATGCCGATAGAGATCGGCAGCTTCACGTGACACCACAAAAGTCTCATCACCGGAAAGTTCGTGGTAGAGATACTCAGCCTGTTCTTCGCTAATATGATCCTCCATCTCCACAATGAAGATATCACCCCATACATCTGAATCGTGTTCAGTTCCGAAGAATTGATTCCGCTGACCGTGAGCTTTCAACCGGACAAGAAGAGTCGCCTTCCCTTCTTCCTCCCACGCCTCCCAAGCAAGGAGCGCCTTGGCCCGGGTTCGGGGACTGTAGCGGAGAAGACCCGCGGCCTCGTGCATCGGCTGGATCGTCTCCAGAATTTTCAGGGCATCGAGATCGTGAACACCTTTGAGGTATCCCTCCGCATAGCGGGGTTGCATGAACTTCAGTAGGTCGTCTTCCCCGCTTTTGAGAAACTGATACGCGAGGTACTCCGCACGATAAACCTCCTTGGTCTCACTGATGACTTCCTGATCCCAGACTGCCTGAGTGGCTAGGAAGGTTTCATCGGTGACAGGTTCGAAGTAGTCAGTCCCACTCAGATGGAAACACATTTCCTCATCGCGCGGGATAATGCTGAGTTCGAGTTCCTGCTCATTGACCGAGAACCGGTGCTTGCCGAACTTGATGATGGCTTGGCCATCGACAAAAAGTTCCTTGCGATCCTTGAGCGCGCGGATGGCATCATCGCGAGTGGTCTTGAGCCGAGTCTGGATGTCGTCACCTTTGACCGCATCGCCGAGTTCGGTGAGCTCCGCGATAATGTCGCGGACCTTTTCGATCATGAGATCTCCGGCGAAGTAGCCATTGATCTCATTGATCTCGGAGAAGCTTTCGAGACGATGTTGAATGCCACTCAAGATGCGTTCGGCGGACTTAACGAGTTGATTTGTCCGGCGATTTTTTTTCTCTAACAGCGACTGCTTTCGCCCTTCGAAGGCTTCATAAATTTCTTCGCGCTTGGCGGTGAGTTCCTCGATGTAGTCGTCGAACTCGGCAAACTTCCCCTCCAACTCCTCAAGTTGGACCATGACCTTTGTCAGGTATTCCTCGCACTTAGCCGGACTGTCGCAGAGGTCGAGATAGTTCACCACGCTCTGGCCGAGGAGCTTCATCTGCGCTCCGAATTGCGCGACCCCTTCCCCCTTCGCGAGGTCTTTGCGCTTATTCTTCAGCTCGGCGCGGACGCCATTGAGGGTGGCGTAAATTCCGGAAACACTGTCAATGATTGCCGTCGTCTGGGTGGCGTCGTCGATCTTGAGGTTTCCCACCACATCGATGAGCATTTCGAGTTCGGTGCCGGATTGATCGAGCGCTTCGCTGACCTCGTCGGCCTCAATGACTTTGGCAAGCTTGGACACTCGGGCTTGTTGGTCTTCGACCGCCTTCCGGTAGGGATCCAGAGATTCCTCCTTCAGAAGAAAGGTGACGGTTTTCGTGGCGGTGTCTTCGGAGGCCGTAATGATTTCTGTCTCCAGTTCATCGACGAGGTCCTCATTGACATAACGTAGGTCGCGAAGACCAATAACCTCCCCACGCCGTTTGCGCAGCTCGGCGAGATGATGGACGAAACCAAAAATATCATCGGGCGGCGAATGGCGAACCGCTTTTAAAAGGACCTCGGTGACTTCGCGGACGTTCGCGGTGCGCTCCTTGGTCGATTTGCGGAGTCCCTGAACCTTTTCAAATTCGTCGATCGCGGCGGTGGCGGCTCCACGGATATCCTGAAGCGGTTCACTGAGGTTGCCGGTCTCATCCTGAGCGAGCCAGAAGTAGCTATCGATGATGTCCCCGGTTTTCTTGGCGAGGTCGAGATAGAGATCACCGTAAGTATCGTCCTTCCGCAGAAGAGTGAGCACCTCACGACACTCGGACATCCCACGGACTAGCTCAGCATTGCCAATCTTAAAAAGAAGGGAGTCGGAGTTGGTAGCTTGAGCGGAGGCCGCTTCATCACTCAAGTACGAGGTTTGCCAAACTTGCAGGGCGTGGTGCTTTTGCGCTTCCTCCTCCGTCCGAAAGAGGATCATACGGCCATCGGGAAAGAGAGAGTATCCATTGCAAACCACCGGGGTCTCCACGAATTGGGAGATCATGTTATAGCTCAGCAGGACGTAGTCACCACTGGTGCGATTGTAGAAGACAAAGAGGGTGTCCTCCCCGTTCGCGCTGGGGATGCGTCGCTCGAAGCGCATGTCATCGAGGCCGGTTTCGAAGAGCTTGGCCTCGCCGGTGAGAAGAAGGTAGCCATTGGAAAAAATGAGACCCTGTTCATCCGGAAGGAGAACGCAGGAGTGACCGATGGCATCGACACGGTGCACCGTCTGGGTCTTTTCGTTGTAAACGAGATACCGATGAAACTCCTCACGATAAGGAAGGATTTTCAGAAGAACGAGCGGCCCCACGATGGCGTAGAGGATCTCGGCATCATCGAGGGTTTGATCCGGTTCGGTGACCGGCTCGGCATAGATCCCGGAGCCGGAGGAGGTATTATCCTCGATCT
>CALBVA010000036.1 GCA_937969125.1 uncultured Verrucomicrobiales bacterium
TTTCGGTCGGTAAAATGAGGCCCTCATTCACCTCTGAATATTCGCGCGATCACGCAGTCCGCTGGTTCCCACAGCTCTCGCCGGTCATCGCACAAATCGCTCCGGCCAAAAGCCTCGGCGCGCTTCTCGAAGGGCAGGAGGAAAAGTATCGCTGGAAGCTCGGATACTTCAGTTCGGATGCCGATAAGAATATCCCCGGTGTCAGCTCCAGCGGACGAGGTGGCTTTCTCCTGGCCGGCCTCGGCGGACATCATACTGATGGCATTGCCCATCACCGCTGGCATTTTGATTACCTTCATAACTTCGACCCCGAAACCAGCGAGACGATCCCCGGTGGATACCGTCATCTGCTTTCCATGGGCGTCGATTACAGCCGGGGGTATTTTGATTTTTCCAGTGACTTTCACTACGCGCTCGGGAAGGACAGTGACCTCGCCGGGCTCGTCCTCGCCGGGCGTTATTGGCTCGCCGAGGATGCTCTGCGACTGGTCGCCCGCTACAGCTTTGGCACCTCAGGCCGCTCCGATGGCATTCTCGCGGGGTGGGGGATTAATGGTCCGGAAGCCGCAGTCGGGCAGCCCTTTGCTTACGATCACTTCGAGACCGGGCAGGAGATTCATTCCTTTTATCTCGGGCTGAATTTTCACCTCTGGGAGGATAATTTCCTCCTCGGAACCGGAGTGGGTTATCGCTCGCTCGGTCAGGAGAACGGGAGCGAATTGACCTCCTGGAACTCGAACATTTTTGGCCGACTGGCCTTCTAGCATTTCTAACAGAATGACAACCACAGCTCTCATGAAAAAAATCTTCCTCACCGTCTTCATTGGAATTTCGATCCTCTCTCCCGCCTTCGCAGTCACTTTCGATACCGCCACCTTTGGTGAATCGCTGAATGGATGGCGGAAGAATCGCACCGCTTCCTACAGCATCGATAACCATACTTATCTCACTCACAAGCCAACCATTACCCCGAACACCGGAGGCGGGATCTTTGTCTCTACGCGGGTGGAGCATCGGCCGAAGCTGGGTAAGAAGACGACCTCATATATTGAACTCAGTTACAGCACCGCCGGCACTCTGCTCAGTGCTCAACTCCGCGTGATGGCTGGGGGAAAGCAGCTCAATACCGGACTCATTAACCGCCCCGCGAAGGTCAACAAGCCTGTGGGCACTGAGGGAAATCCCGAGCCCTGGCAAACGCCGGAGCGTGTCATGGTGACGGATCTCTTTAAGGCGCTCGATACCGAATTCGCCAAGCTCGCCAAAGCCGACCTGGAGGGAAAGAAAGACGTCTTCAGTCGCATCTTCGGCAAGTCCTACCAAAGCGCCGACCTCGCCGCAGCTCTGCGACATAATTTGAATCTCATGATGCAATACACCCGCTAAAGGGGGGCGGTCGCTCATCATCGAAAGTCAGGTAGCTGTAATCAGGCCCATCAGGCTGGTTCATCAAGGAGCGAGCCAATGTGCTCTTCCCGCACTGACGGGGCCCGTGGATGGAAATCACCAGCGTATCCGAAAGCGTGGCACGATAAAAAGACATTTGCAGCAGCCACTTGATTGCCCTAAGCCGACTTCACCTGAGCGAGAGCAGCTCGTCTGGAATGTGACGACTTCGTCACATCCTAAAAGCGGGATCGCTGCTCTTTATGTGGCTAAAACGTCACATCGCCCCATTAACACGGTGAAAAAACACAAATGAAGACCAAAACCATCCAAGCCATCGGCGCGGGATTTGCAGCGACGACCCTCGCAGCATTCGCCGGTGATGATATCACTGCTACCCAAGATTACACCTCCTCTGAGGCAGGTGGCGATTGGTGCCAGTCACTCAAGTCAATCGGGACTGTTTACAAGAATAAGAAGAACCCTTGGGTTCAAGAGGTCAAATTCTTCGGTCGCGCCCATCAGCAGTGGGGATACACTGATGGCGATGTTGCCGGACGTGACTTCAGCAGCGATGGCGATGAGCTTCGTCGTCTCCGTTTCGGAGGTTCCGTAAAGTTCCTCAATGGCTTCAAACTCGCTGCTCGCGCCAACCTTGAAAGAGGTGGCTACCGCGACACCAGCATTCGCTATGATGGCTGGGACGAGATTTACCTTGAGTATGGCTTCGGTGACCTCGGTCCGGTGGAAGACGTTACCCTCGGATACGGTCGCTATAAGATCGGCTTCGGTGGTGAGGAGCACACCTCTTCCAAGAAGATCAAAACCATTGAGCGTTCTCTTCTGAATAACACCTACGCCGGTGATCGTGGCACGGGTGCCCGCCTTAAGTTTAAGGTGGCTGACGTCGATTTCCTTGTTGGTGTATATAACACCGATGGCAACGATGAGACTTTCGGCCAGTGGGACGGGGGGCACATTTACCACCTCTCTGCCGAGTTCGAAGCCCTGGGTGGTGACCTCAGACTTGAGGGTATTTACCACGACCAGAATGATGAGGAAAGTGACCCTACCCTCGGTTACGACTGGGCCGTTTCCGCGACCTACGAGACCGAGGTCGGACCTGTGGATCTCTTCTTCAATACCACCTACGGATCGGATAGGAACGGTGATATCTACGGAGTCGTGATTATGCCTTCGATGGAGCTCATTGAGAACAAGCTCGAAGCCGTCTTCCGCTACCAGTGGGCTCACTCCACTGGTGATCGTCTTCGTCCGCAGAGCCGGAATGTTCGTAATACCGCCTCCTTCGATGGCATTGGAATCCCCCGTGGTGATGATAACCACAACTTCTATGCGGGCCTGAACTACTTCCTCTGTGGGCACAATCTCAAGCTTATGACGGGTGTCGAGCATGAGATCAATAACAGCGAATTCGGTGACACCGAAGCCACCACTCTCTGGGGCGCCGTTCGTTTCTACTTCTAAAACCTGATCGCAAGTCAGTCTTTTTCAATTGATCGCGGGCACCTCGAAAGGGGTGCCCGTTCTTTTTTCCAACGATTCCCAATGTGACAAAACGGTCACACGGCATCAGTGTGACATTTTTGTGAATTTGAGAAATTAATCCCGTCGCCCGATTTAGGGGCGCCACGTTTCAAACCAAGACAACTATGAAATACACCGCACTCCTGGCCCTTGGGGCTCTTCTTACCGGTTCCGCCCTCGGGCAGGAAAAAATCGTCATCAAGGGATCCGATACCCTCGGTGCCAAGATGGTTCCTCAGCTGAAGGACGCTTATCTCGCGGCAGGCAACACCATCGACTTCGAAATCGATGCTGCCGGTTCCTCCCAGGCTTTCACCGCTCTGGAAGACGGCACCGCGCAGATTGGAATGTCTTCCCGCGATGTTAAAGAGACTGAGAAAAACAAGTTTATCGCGAAGGGCAAGAAGCTCGTCGAGCACGTCGCGGGCTGGGATATGATCGCCGTCGTCGTGAATAAAAAGAACGGTGTCCGCAACCTCACCCTCGCCCAAGTCGAAGGAATTTTCACCGGCGACATCAAGAACTGGAGCGAAGTTGGTGGCGTCGATGCCGAGATTTCTGTCTATACCCGCAATACCGCCTCCGGCACTTACAAGACATTCCAGAAGCTCGGCATGTCGAAGCGCGACTATGGCGAAAAGACCCAGAAGCTCGCCGGTAACGAGCAGATCGCGACCGAAGTCGCCGGAAATGTCAACGGAATCGGATACGTCGGCCTCGCCTACGCTTCCAAGGACGGCCTCCGCGCCGTGAAAGTCGAGGGTGTCTCCCCGAAGCCTCGTAAAAAAGCCGAGTATCCGCTCTCGCGTAAGCTCTATTACTACACCGTTGGCGAG
>CALBVA010000037.1 GCA_937969125.1 uncultured Verrucomicrobiales bacterium
GGTGTCGCTCATCTCGGTCAGCGTATTCGGAAATTCGAAACGCTCAAGCACGGGAAGTGATGGACCGGGAATCAGTAGCTCTGAGTGAAGACATTTTCTCAGAATTTCTGGGACTGGAGCCATTTATCGAGATACTCGATCTCCACGATGGTGTCGGCGCTTTCGCGCTGGATGGTTTCATTGAAGCTGAGAAAAGGCGGGGAGCTCGAAGTCAATGCCTTCGATAACCAGGTGATCGGAGAGGGGAACGTGGGTGGCCAAGCTTTCGATCGATTCGTAGAGGTCATCGGATTCGACGTAGTTATTACCGGTGTGGATGCATCAGTTGTCGATGCGCCAGATGCGGAGGGCGTCTGATGGAGGAGTTGTTTTAGGAAGGATTGGTTCGGATGGATTTCCAGGTTCGGATAAGAATGATGCCGAGAATCGTGGTTGGGATTCCGAAGGCTGCGGCGTGGCCCATTCGTCCGTAGATCAAAGAGCCGGAGGTGAACATCACGCCGTAAACGGTGAGGCTGGCGAGGAGGGCGCAGATAAGGCCGAGTGGGACATCCCAGTATCTATCGTCGCTTTCTGGAGAGTTGTCCTCGAGCTCGCATGCTTTGCGTACTTTTGACCAACCAGGACCGCCGGGGCGCACTTTGCGGTAGAACTTGAGAAGAGTCTCCTGATCGGTCTGCTTGGTGAAAAAGGCTGTCGTGATCCAGGCCGTAGTGGTAATCGCGACCGGGAGCACGGTGGAGGTAATGGTCCACGGCAAGGAGCTTTCGCCCGCAGAAATACCGAAGGTGAAAATACTAGCGACTATGAGAGAGACCACCATCGCCACGATTTCGGTGGTGGCATTGATCCTCCACCAGAACCAACGGAGGATGTAAATGGCACCGGTTCCTGAACCGAGGAGAAGCAGGAGCCGGAAGCCTTGTCCGGCGTCGGTGAGGATCATTCCGAGACCGCTGCCTAGAAGTAACATCAGAACGGTGGAGATTCTCCCCGCGCGGACGAGCTCTTTCTCGGTCGCTTCAGGGTTCAGAAAGCGTTTGTAGAAGTCATTGACCAAGTATGAAGCGCCCAGATTCACCTGGGTGGACATGGTGGACATAAAGGCCGCGATCAGGGAGGCCGCGACGAGACCGAGAAGACCGGGAGGCAGCAGAGTCAACATGGCAGGATAAGCTGCATCATCCCGGATAATGGAGGGATCGGCATCGGGGAAGGCTTGCTGGATCGAGTCCACGGTTGGGAAAACCAGGAGCGAGGCCAGGGCAATGAGGATCCAAGGCCAGGGCCGCAAAGCATAGTGGGCGATGTTAAAGAAGAGAGCAGCACCCATCGAGTGTCGTTCGTTTTTTGCCGAGAACATGCGCTGGGCAATATATCCTCCACCTCCGGGTTCGGATCCGGGGTAGTAGGAAGCCCACCATTGGACAGCGAGGGGGATCAGCATGAGGGGGATCCAGACTTCGGCCTTTCCGAAGTCGGGAAACATTTCCATTTTCGCGATCACCTTCTCGTTGGCGAGCATAGCATTTAGGCCACCGACCTGTTCGTGATTGACGAGGTAAATGGCGGCCCAGATTGAGCCAATCATCGCCAGGCCAAACTGCACGAAATCGGTGAGAATGACCCCCCGTAATCCGCCGAGAGAGCTGTAAATGGCGACCACGACCCCGGCCCCGAGGAGGGTTTGCCAAGGCTCAATTCCCAAAACGATGGTGCCGAATTTAATGGCGGCGAGGCTCACTGCGCCCATGACCAGGACGTTGAAGACGAGTCCCAGATAGAGGGCGCGAAAGCCTCTCAGAAAGGCGGCCTGCTTACCGCTGTATCGGAGTTCGTAGAATTCGACGTCAGTCATCACCCCTGCGCGACGCCAAAGCTTGGCAAAGACATACACGGTCAGCATTCCCGAGAGGAGGAAAGACCACCATCCCCAGTTCGCGGAGACACCATTCTCGCGGACGAGGCCAGTGACCAGATTCGGCGTATCGATCGCGAATGTCGTGGCGACCATGGAGACTCCGAGGAGCCACCAGGGCATGTTTCGCCCGGAGAGGAAGAATTCCGAAGAACTCTTCCCTGCCTTCCGGCCCGCGTAGAGGCCGATGCCGAGTGAGACGGCGAAGAAGGTGACAATGATGATCCAGTCGAGGAAATCGAAAGTGACGTTTGCGATCAAGATGAGACGATTTCGGTTATATCAAAGTCTGTCGGTCTCCATGGCTCGTGGCGAGCGCAAAAACATGAGACGCCGTCTAATAACTCCGGCCCCAAAGTGCGCGGGAGGTGGTGGGCTTGCCCGTGAGAAGGCAGTTCGCCTCCGCTTCGTCCTGCTTTTCATTTGGCAGGCAACGGATGGTGATCTTCAGCCGCTTGGACAATTCCTCCTCTTCCTCGCGAGATCCTGCCCAAGGGGTGAGGAGCCAGCCGGGGTTCTCATTAGACTCCGCCCAGTGCTTTTCAAAGTCCGCCATGTCGCTGCACTTGGTGATGTTCTCATCGCGGAAGGTGCGGGCACGGTCCAAGAGGGAATGGTGGACGGAATCGAGAGTCTCCACGACTTCGCGGAGGAAGACTTCCTTTTCGAGGAAGGATTTTTCGTTGGCGGGTTGGTCGCGGCGTTGGAGGCAGACCTTGCGCTCCTCCATATCGCGGGGTCCGATTTCCACACGAAGGGGAACTCCTTTTTTGATCCATTCCCATTTCTTCACGCCGCCACCGAGGTCGCGGGTGTCGACTTTGACCCGGAGGTTTTCACCGGCATAGACCTGCTCCCGCAGGCGGGTGGCGAGGGCCTCGCAAGCATCGATGATGGCATCGCGTGATTCGGGCTTCGGAGTGACAGGAACGATGACGATCTGTTGGGGCGCGACGCGGGGAGGAAGGACGAGGCCGTCATCATCCGAGTGCGCCATGATGAGCGTGCCCACGAGTCGTGTTGAGACGCCCCACGAGGTCGTATGGACGTGCTGTTCCTTGTTATCACGATCAACGAAGGTGATATTTTGGGCCTTGGCAAAGTTCTGCCCGAGGTAGTGGGAGGTGCCGGCCTGGATGGCTTTCTTATCCTGCACCATGGCCTCGACGGTGAGGGTGGATTCAGCGCCAGGGAAGCGTTCGGCCTCCGTTTTTTCACCCATGATCACGGGGATGGCGAGGAGGTCGCGCAGGGCATCCGAGTAGAGCTGATGGATCATGTGGGTCTCTTCCAGAGCTTCCTCCTTCGTCTCATGAGCGGTGTGCCCTTCCTGCCAGAGGAACTCGGCGGTGCGTAGGAAGAGGCGGGGACGCATTTCCCAGCGCATGACATTGGCCCATTGGTTAATGAGCAGGGGGAGGTCGCGGTAGGACTCCACCCAGCGGGCGAAGGCTGCTCCGATGATGGTCTCGGAGGTGGGTCGGACGACGTAGGGCTCGGTGAGCTTTCCGGCGGGAATCATGCGGGTCTTGCCATTTTCATCTTTCTCGGCCTCGAGGCGATGGTGAGTGACGACGGCGCACTCGGTGGCGAAGCCTTCGGCATGCTCGGCTTCTTTCTCTAGGTAGGAAAGGGGGATTAAAAGCGGGAAGTAGGCGTTTTCATGGCCTGTGGCCTTGAAGCGGGTATCGAGGTAGCGTTGAATGGCTTCCCAAATGGCGAAGCCCCACGGCTTGATGACCATGCATCCACGGGTTTCGGAATTTTCAGCGAGATCGGCGTTGCGGACGACTTGCTGATACCACTCGGGGAAGTTCTCCGAGCGCGTGGGTGTGATTGCAGATTTGGGCTTTGCCATAACGGGCGGAGGATTGATGAATCCTGCGCTGAGGCAAAGCGAAATCCAGCGGGATTAGGCGAAAGAATTGCTGACAATGAGCATCCTTATTCGACGCCGGTAGTCTTATTCTCCTCGGCGTTCTCTTCCTTGGTGGGAGTGCGGATAAAGGGTTTCCAGTGGGGGAAGGCATCCCGAAGCTTCCTCTCAAAGCGATCTGCCTTATCGGCTTCATTGAGATTTCGAGCGGCAATGGCTCCTCCTGCGAGGGCGCGGGGCTGGAGGACGGGATCATCGGGGACCATTTCGATGGTGAGTTCGAAGTTGGCGAGGGCCTCGACCCAGCTTTCCCGCTGCAGGGCGACTTCGCCGAGGATGAGTCGCAAGCCAGCGACGTGGGCGCCGGGGGCATCGAGAGCAAGGCCAGCCTTGGCGGTGGACTCAGCCGTCTTAAAGTCCTGCATGCCGAGAAGGGCTTCTCCGAGGTCGAGGTGGGCATCGGCCTCCCACTTCGGCTCCTGCTTTTGGCGGAGGAGGAGTTCACCGGTCTGGCGGGCTTCTTCGTAGAGTCCTGTCTTATTTTGAGCCTTGGCGAGGGTGCGCCAGATCGCGATTTCGGTCTTTTGGGGCTTCTTGAGATCAGTGGCGCGCTGGAGGTAGTCCGCAGCTTCGGCATGCTGGCCGTCATGGAACATCTGCACGCCGAGCCATGAGAGCATGTATGGCGGGATGGTCTTGTAGGGCGCGGTTTTAAAGATTTCCTGGAGTGCAGTGTGCAGGGCGAACTTATCCCGCTGAGCGAAGGCGGTGAGGGCGAGAATATTACCGACGGGAAGGCTGTAAAACTCCGGAACCAGTTCGCGGCCCTTGCGTGTGTAGGCAGGGACATTTTCGAATTTCTTCAGCTGGTAAAAGCCCCACCCGATCCAGTAGTTCGCGTTGGCGATAGTGTCCTTCGGAAGATCTTGAAACTCGGAGAGGAGTCTGCGGTAGCGGACAATCATTTCCTCATATTTCTTATCCTCACGTAGGGCGCGGGCGCTGCCCTGCAGGGCGAGAGCGGTCGTTTCCGGAGATGAGTTGAGATTGGCTGCAGCCTCAAATCCACGGAGGGCGGAGGCTCGGTCACCGAGCTTCATCTGGGACTGCGCTCGTTTGCAGAGGGCGACGGCTTTTCGCGGATCCTCTGGAAAATCAGCAATAAAGCGACCGAAGCTCTGGATCGCGCCGTCGTGTTGGCCGGATTCGCTGAGGCTCCAGCCGCGTTTGTAGAGGAGCTCGGGTAGGAAAATTTGAGGGATATCGTTATCCTTCACCCGGTTGAAGGCGGTGGCGGCCTGCTCGTAGTTGCGGTTGTTGTAGTAGGTCTCGGCCTTCAAGAATCGGGCAATTTGCATGCGCTTATCGTTCCAATGTTTTTTCCCGTAGAATTCGAAGAAGACAGTCACTCGCTCGGCGAGCCCAGGATGGGCCAGCTGATAATCACAAAGGAGACATTGATAAGAGGATTCAAAGGCGATGTCGGTGTTCGGGAGAGCGCGATCGACTCGACGATAGGCGGCGCGGGCGGCGGAGTATTTCTCTAGGTTGAAGTAGGCTTCTCCGGCGCGCCAGCAGCGGCGGGCCTCGACCTTGCCACGTGCTCGGAAGTCTCCCAATTCGTAGAGTTGCACCACCTCATCGTATTTCTTTTTTCGGGTGTAGAGTCCCATCAGGGCTGTTTGGGCCTTGGCCTTGTTGGTGGCGAGGTGCTTGCGCTGTTCATCGGTTAGAGACGGATGGCTGGCCGGCATCTCCAGGATGGAGCGAAGGTGGGTTTCCGCGACATCGTCCTGTCCCAGCTCGGCTGCAGCCAGGCCGGTGTAGAAGAGGGCTTGGGAGCGGTAGTTGCTCTTGGTGTCATCGCTGAGCAGGGGAGCGAGGATTTTCAAGGCCACCTCATATTGCTCGGCCTCGAAGTATTGATAACCGAGCATGAACCGTGCCCAGTCTTTATAGGGATGATTGCGGGCTTCCACAATACGGCGTAGAGCGGTGACTACGGCCTCGCTTCGCTTTAGCTTCATGAGGCATTGGACCTGTTTGGTCAGGGCGTTGTGCCGGAGGTTTTCCTGATCGAGGTGGGAGGCTGCGATGGCGAAATACTTGGCCGCATTGGCCCAATCCTGCTCGACATAAGCGAGATAGGCGAGTTGTCGGGCCGCGCTGCCGACATAGGATCCCTTTTTATGTCGGGAAATGACTGTTTCGTAGGTCCGCTTGCATTCTTCCACCTTTCCGAGGGTCTGGCGCGCGTGGCCGAGGTGGAAGCGGGCGGCCGGAGCGTGTTTTGAACGCGGGTAGGTATTGAGGAATTTCACATAGAGCCCGATGACGTGATTCATGTAGCGGCCCTTTTCATAAGTGTCTTGTTCGCGTCGACCGGCGGCGTAGTAGCGCTCGGCTTCATTGAAGCGCAGGGTCTCCGCCGATTCCTGAGCAGCCAGTTGAGCGGGGGCCAGAGTGAAAAGGAGGGCTGCGAATACGAGCCGCAAAGGAAGTCGTGCGAACATGGAACTAAGGGTGTGTGCCGGGGGTGGAGAGGCTCAACAGCGGGAAAATGGCATGCCTTCCTTCAAAGATCAATCTTTCCGGTTCTGCGGATCGGCGAGGCTGTGGAAGCTGTTTTCTTGCAGGTTGTCAGCAAGGTCGATATCGAAGCGGTATGGAACATCACGTTTATTTCTGGCTGAATGAGGACCGCAAAAATGAGGTCGACATCCAGGCTTTTGAAGAGGGGATTCGGTCGCTGTGCGAATCTCCGAATATCGCCTCATCCCACTGGGGCAAGCCCGCCTCCACCGCCGAACGTCCGGTCACCGACCACTCGTGGAGCTATGGCATCTCCTTGAAGTTTGATTCCATGGAGGATCACGACCGTTATCAGGAAGGAGATGTTATTCACGATCAGTTCATCGCCGATTTCAAGGACTGGTGGGCCAAAGTCCTCGTGATGGATCTCGCGTAAGATCCTGAAAATAAACGAGGGCAGGGGAATTGGACCCCTACCCTCATCTGGATTATCTGCTTTGATTTCCACGGGCGGAGCCCGCTTCAACCGATGACAAATTAGAAGCCTACTCCGCCGCCGCAAGGGGAAAGTGTGTTTGTTTCATGAATTATTTGATCAATCGCCCCGTATCATTGGCCTGACCGCTGGAAAACCAGCACTCCGGCCATGACTCCACTTCGTTCTTCAATCGCCGCCCTTGCCGTAATTATCCTCGCCCTGCCTCTGTCGGCAGCCCCGCAGCTGGATCTTGAAAAACTCGGAAAGTCTCTCGGCGGCTGGACAGGTAAAGGAAAGAAGGCTGCGAAGTATGAAGTGTCCGGCTCGCGCTACCGCAGTTGGAAGCCCGAGGTCACCCCGACGCTCGAGGGCGGGATCTTCGTCTCGATCCGCATCGATCACCTCCGTGGGCTTCTCGCCTCAGACGATCACGCCAGCCTCGAAGTCACTTTCGATAAAGACGGGAACATTGTCTCCGCCCGCAGTACCATTGCGCTTCAGGGAAAGCGGGTGACCAGTGATCTGATCGAGAGCTCCAGTAAGTTTGGGGCCTCGGTGGTGGGCATGGAGCGGGCTGCGAAGATCGGGACCGAGATGGTTTCCAGTATCTCTGCAAAAATTCTTCGAGAGAATATCAAAGAGCCGGGCCGGGTCTCCTTCCCTGCCGTCCTGCAGCATCAATACAACCTTCTCGCTCTCTCACTAAAGTCTTCGGAGGGGGAGGGGAGCGTCACCGGTGAGGATAAAGGGAAAACGCAAAATCAAAAGAAACCTGCACCACTCGTCATCGATTCCCCAAAGGGCAAGTGATCCTGCGGCGATGACGGCCATATTCGGCAGGAATAATTTCCGCCAGAATCTCATAAATTTGCTGATTTTACCGTGGTTCGGAGGCTTCGGTGGGCTTGTGAAATTTTTCACAAAATGAGCTTGTGAAAAATTTCACAAGCTCCTAAAACACGCCCCAGCGATGGCCAACTTCTTTCCCCGTTGGACAAATTTAATCCCGCTGAAAATTGCGGTTTGTCTAGGAGCACTCGGTGCCGGCGTAGTAGCCGGTATTACGTATTATGCGACCCCCAAGGCTCAGCGAGTCGGCTACCAGCCTACTCAGCCGATCCATTATGATCACAATCTTCATGTGAATCAGCTCGGGATGGATTGTCGCTACTGCCACAGCTTTGTGGAGCACTCCGGCCACGCGAACGTGCCCTCCGCCAACACTTGTTGGAACTGCCACGAGCACATTAAAAAGGGCTCGGTCAAGCTCACTGCTCTCCGTGATGCCATGGGGGTCGATGAAAACCACCGCCCGATTCTTGATGCCAACGGAAATCAGGTTCCCGGAAAGCCCATCGAGTGGGTCCGCATCCACAATGCTCCGGACTACGTTTATTTTAATCACTCCGCTCACCTGAATCGCGGCATCTCCTGTCAGAGCTGTCACGGAGACGTGCATAAGATGGAAAAGGTTCATCACGCCAAGTCTCACTCCATGGCTGAGTGTCTTGACTGCCACCGCAACCCCGAGAAGCACATCCGTCCGCTCGAGGAGGTCTATAATCTCGATTACGACCCGAAAGTATATTTGGAGACCAATGAGGTTATCGATACTGAAGGGCTCATTGTCGGAGAAGGGGAGCGCATCAAGGATCCTGAAGATTTTGGCAAGTTCCTTGTCGCCCACTGGGGAGTTCAACCCAAGGAGTCCTGTGCGACTTGTCACCGTTAATTTTTAATTTGTCCGAGATGAGCAAACGCGTCTGGAATCCACCCGTCACTCCCTCCGGAGAAGATACCGCCACTGTCTACCGCAGCGTCGGTGAAAAGGAGGGCTCCACGAGCTTCCGCAATCTTCTCGAGCGCGAATTCCCGAATGGGGATAGCTTGAATGAAGAGGAGCAGAAGGTCTCTCGTCGGAATTTCACCAAGCTGATGGGTGCCTCGACCGCGCTCGCAGGCCTTGGCCTCGCTTCCTGCCGGCGGCCGGAGAGCTACATTGTCCCATATAAGAAATCGCTTGAGTGGATTATCCCCGGGAAGC
>CALBVA010000038.1 GCA_937969125.1 uncultured Verrucomicrobiales bacterium
ACCAAGCCGTGGACTGCTTCGAGGCGGCGCTTAAAAATTTCCGCTTCCGGATTTTCGGCGATGAGGCGTTCCAATTCCTCCCGCTCGAAGGGCGAGGCCTCGCCGAGGATGAGCGCGACGATGCGGGCTTCGAGTTCGGGCTCGAGGTAAGAGTGGAGATTATCGGACATAGGAGGGACGAGTTGGTAGTTGGTCGGCGAAATTGGAGCGACGGCCTGCGGGGAAAAATTTTGGTGAAGCGGAGCGCTGGGCTTGGCCATGCTTTCGTGAGAACGAGGGCCCTAAGCTATATTGCTTTGCCCCTTTGGGGCTGACCCCGGATGAGAGGGCAGCCTTCACAAGGCTCCTCCTTCCACACCGGCTTGGCGGAGGCGCTCGGCGAGGTCTTTCAGGAGATGATGCAGGCGGTAACCGACGTTTCCGACGGACATTTCCAGCTCGTCGGCAATCTCCTGGTATTTAAGGTCCTGAAAATACTTCATGCGGACCATCCGCTGATCCCGCTCCCCCATCTCGGCAATGAGTATCTGAACCATGCCAACTGCCTCCATCTTGCCCAGTTCACTATCGGGTCGCTCGCGGGAGCTTTCGCGATCCCCTGGACTTTCATCGATGGTCTCGCGTTTGTTTTTGCGGAGTATATTAAGCGAAAAATTACGGACGCAGCGGAAGAGCCATGCCCGGGGAATCTCGACCTCGCCCCAATGCTCGTGGAGTTTCAGAAAGGCGTCCTGCACGACTTCCTCGGCGAGTTCTCGGCGCCCGAGGAGACCGTAAGCGAAGCGCAGAAGCGGGCTTTCCTCATCAAGAAAGACCTGCTCGAGCGAACGTCGATCTGTGACCGGTTTTTTCTTACCGGGCAGGCGCATAAATGAAGGTCGGGAGACCGGCTGTGAACTTCCTTGAGACACTGAATCGCATTCTTTTCACAGAAGGAGACAGCTCAAGGAGCGAATCCTTGGAAGAAATACCAATTCTTTTGCCGGGAGGGCTAAGCTTCGACTTCGCGGTATTTGCTCCGATGGACCCAGACACTCTGGACGAGCCCGAGAAGAAACATGCAGATGACCACGAAAGTTCCCGAGTAGCTCACCAGCGGAAGCGGAATTCCCGTGATCGGAGTGAGCAGGACGCACATCCCGATACTCTCGAACATGTGGGCAAAAAACAATCCCACCACGCCGCCAACGATGATGCGGCCCGAGAGATCACGACTGTAAAACGCGATGAAGAGACACTGAATCAGCAAGAGAGCGAAGGCCGTAATCAAGAGAAGTGCCCCACGAAACCCCTGCTCCTCCGCGATGACTGCAAAGATATAGTCATTGTGAGCGGTCTTCCAAGGGATGTATTTTTTATCGTGCAATGAGCCCCTCTCCTCGGTCGCGCCCCAGCCGAGGCCTTTCCAACCGGCCTTTCCAACCGTGGTGGAGACCCAGTAGGGAGCCCAGTTTTTGTCATTTTTCTCAACGATTCCGGTATCGACCGACTCGAGATACATTTCGATACGCTCGGTCCCCCGCTCAGAAATGGTGGGAAGCAGAATGTAATAGGCGATCGCAGTAAAGCCGGTGGACATTGCCCCCAGAAAGATGAGGTAGCGCCAGGGAATCCCACTGACGAGGATCGCGACCATTGCGACCGGAATCCAGACGAGGGCTGATCCCATATCACCCATCTTCACCACCATGAGGAAGGGAGCGATTGTGAGCCCCCCGATGAGCATCACCCGAAAGGCGGGGTGAGCGAAGATGCGGTGAATTTTCGGAAGATCCTGAGCGAGAGTTGCGATGGCAATAATCCCTGCGGCGATAGCGAGCTGGGCGGGCTGGAAGCTGATTGGTCCAAACTCCAGACGGTGCACCGCATCCTCAGGGAGATTCATCGCTTTCAAGGTCAGGAACAATCCGACCGCGTAAAGAGGCACGCCGAGCCAGCGGACCCAGCGGTAGTCGATGAGGGATGAGCCGAAATAAACAATCGTGCCGATACCGATCCACATCTTGTGGCGACCGGCAAAAAATTCCCCGCCCGTCATCCCTTCCGGCGCTGGAAGGTGGCGAGCTGCGCTCTCGATCGCGAAGATCCCAAAAACGAGCAAGCCATACATCGTGAGGACAAGCACCCAGTTCATGCCGAGAATTTTCCGGAATAGTGGTGTCATGGTCTTCGGTAGCCGGACGGTAGAGGGCGGGCAGGGCTTCGGACACAAAAAAAGCGGCCTTGGTCATCCAAGGCCGCTTTGGGAAATTGCTGAGGGCTACTTCTTTGCGAGAGCTTTCGCTTTATCAGCCTCCTGTCGCTTTTCAAGGAAGGCCTTACTCTGTTCCTCAGCCCAGGCACTGTAGGCCTTCTGGCTCACCACTTCCATAGTGCCCTTCATATTTGCGTGGCCTTCTCCACAGAGCTGGCCGCAGATGGCAAAGGTCTCGAGCTTTTTAATGGGCTTAAACCACATCGGAATGTCGCGACCGGGGATAGCGTCCTGCTGGATCCGCATCGGGACGATGGAGTAGTTGTGAATGACATCCGTCGAAGTGATCTGGAGGATGGCATTACGATCAACCGGCAACTTCAGAACACCGGAAATAAAGTCATCGTGACCATTCACATCGTTGGGATCGATACAAGGATCCCCGGCGCTATTGACAAGGGTGCGATCAATGCGTCCGAACTTCCCATCGGCTCCAGGATAGTGATAGTTGAAGGCGAACTGATAAGCGATCACGCGAACCTTAACCGGATCGGTCTTCTCAACCTCGGCGAACTGATCCGTGCGCTCCCACCAGAGCGGGAAGGCGAAACCGAGAAGAAGAACAGCCTCAATAATCACCACGCCAATTTCCATGTGACTGGAAACGTGGTTAGTGACTCCGTGGTAGCTGGCCTTGGGATTATTCTTCGCCCGGAATTTCCACAAACAGAAGAGGAAGAAGAGGGTCCAGCCCACAAAAAGGGCGAACATGAACCAGTGCACGATGTCGATGAGGTGGTCGACATTGCCACCATGATCGGAATAGTTCTCGGGGATGCCAAGCCACGTTGACCAGTTAAGCAGGAGGGACATGATAAGGGAAAGTTGAAATGGTTAGGAGGAAGCCGAGCGGGGCGGAGCGACGTAGTCGTCACAGTAGCGGGGGTCCAATCCCGCCTTCTCGCGCTTCGCCATGCGGATCATAAGAAAGAGCACCGCCGTGGCGAGCGGGACGATGAGCATCACCATCACCGCGATGGACCAGCCGGCTGCGTCGGCACCGCCGTGCTTGAAGTTATTGGCACAGGTGGAACATGCCAGAGTAGTGGAAAGAACGTCCATAATCGTGATCAGTTGAGTTTCTTAGACAATGATGTCCTTGGCTTTTCTACGAAAATGAAATCCGTAAAAGACAAGGCCGACGGAAGCAATCAGAGTGGCAATCCCGATGGAGGTCATGCCGACTCCCCTATCGATCTCATTGATAAAGATGGCCCATATTCCAAATCCCGCGCAGAATAAAGCCGCGACAGTAATGAAGATGAGATGAAATCCTTTGATCGACATGATGGGACAGGGTTGGGATTCGGGAGAATTAGCGGTGATTAGTCGCGGGAGTCGCTTCCTTCGCCGGGTTGTAGAAACCATCGGCCTTACCGGCATTTCCATACTGGATGGGATCGCTCTTGGACCAGCCAATGAGCCACATGCAGAAGAAGGCCATGAGAAGAGCCAAGCCGTAGAAAAAGTAAACCAGCGGTTTCTCGTGATTGAGGTGCATGAAAATCACCATGACCAGGGAGGCCTTGATGGTTGCAATGACGAAACCAAGGATGGCATCCTTGGCATCGAAACCATGCTTACCGACGTCCATCCACTCGACGGTGGCGACAGCAACGGTCAAGCCGGTGAAAAAGAAGAGCAACAGTCCGATGAACATGTAGAGCTTCTTAGCCTTCTGAACTTCTTCGACGGAATCAGCCATGGGAAATCAAAATAAGAGGTGTGAGGAAAAAGGATGGAATTGGACTACATCAAGTAGAGGATCGGGAAGAGGAAGATCCAGACGAGATCGACGAAGTGCCAGAAGAGACCGCCAACCTCAACCCGATTGGCGAGCCACTCGGGATTTGAATCATACATCTTCTTGCCGAAGAAAAGGTAGTAACCCAGAACGATAATGCCGCCGATCACGTGCAAGCCGTGAAGACCGGTAATCGTGAAATAGATTGCATAGTAAGTATTCCAGCGAGGAGTAAAGTTGGACTCAAAGTCGATATTCTCGCGAGGGATAGAGACCTTGGGAAATTCATATTCTTTATGGCTGGCTCCAGCGAAGCCCTTGAGATCAAAGAGACCGGAACGCTCAAGGGTGTTCTCATAACCCTGCTTCTCGATTTCCTCGAGATTGTCTTCATCGTTGTGCCCATTGTCGCCCCCATTTTGCTGCAGATGGAGATTGCGCCGGGCGAATTGATGAACCCGATTTGGCTGGGTGTGATGATGGGGGTCAACATTCAAACCTCATTCTTGACCCCGCCTTTCGGATTTGCCTTATTTTACTTGCGCGGCGTGGCGCCAGACGCGATACGAACATCA
>CALBVA010000039.1 GCA_937969125.1 uncultured Verrucomicrobiales bacterium
CCCGCTCACCCAAAAGTTTCCTTCCTCTGGAACCTTCCGGACATTCCTGTCACCCGAAAAACCCTCACCCGGTTCATGATTCCCCTCGGAGCGACCCTCCGACAACTCGGCAAGGAGTTCCTGATCTGCGTCGTCCTGACCCTTTCGGCCCTCATTCTCTCCGGTTTTCTGAGATTAACCACCTTCCTGCCTTTCATGCATTGGGCGCATGACCTGAACGACGATAAAATTCTGCGGGGGACCGCCTACGTCGCCCTCTGTGTCACTCTTCCCTGGCTCCTTTCGCGAATCTTTCTCCCTCGACGTGCCCACCGACTCATCCTTCTTCTCCGGATCATCCTGCCTCTCACTGCGAGCCTCTTCCTCATCTTCGAGGGTGGATGATAGCCCCAGAGAAAGCCCGCGTGTCGGGCTCGTCCACTGAACCGCCCCACCCCCTAATGTTTTTGCCCAATCCACCCGATCCCGCTATCACGGCCCCGTGATCCAAGTTTCGATTGCCGATCAAACTCTCCAGCTCCTCGATCACGAGGGCCGCTGTACCTTCTCCGCCCCCGTCTCCACCGCCGCGAACGGAATCGGATTCGAGGAAGGATCTCATTGCACCCCGACAGGGAACTTCATCGTGCGCGAGCGCATTGGCGAAGGGGCACCCATCCACACCAGCTTTAAGGGCCGCCGCCCACGCGGAGTCTGGCACGGCGAAGGGGCAAACGACGCCATCCTCACCCGGATCCTCTGGCTTCACGGACTGGATGACGAAAACGCCAATACCTACCGTCGCTACATATACTTCCACGGGACCCACGCCGAGGACCTCATTGGCCAACCCGCCTCCTGCGGCTGCATCCGGCTGCGGAACCGCGAAATGCTTTCCCTCTTCGACCTCGTCCCCATCGGCACGCGGGTCATCATTGCTTAAAATCACCACCACTCATGAAGAAGATCATCGCCTTTGATTGCGACTCCACCCTCAGCGCCATTGAAGGCGTCGACGAACTCGCCCGCCTCGCCGGACCGGATGTCTTCCGGCAGGTCGAAAACCTCACGAACCAGGCCATGGATGGCGAAATCGCCATTGAGGAGGTATTCGGTAAACGACTGGATCTTATCAATCCCACCCGCGACCAGTGCCGCCAAATCGGGCAAATGTATCTCGAAACGATCGAACCAACGGCCCAGGAAACCATTTCAGCTCTCCGAAGCGATGGCTGGGAATGCTTGATTATATCAGGAGGTTTCGCCGCCTGCATCGAGCCCTTGGCGGATAATTTGGATATCAAGGTCATTGAGGCCGTTCCCCTGCTATTTAACGAGGATGGCAGCTACGCCGGCTACGACGCTGACTACCCCACCACACGAAACGGCGGGAAACCGGAAATCCTGGCGAAGATTAAGAAAACATTAACTCCGGATACCCTCGTCATGGTTGGAGATGGCGTCAGTGATCTCGAAACCTCCTCGATAGTTGATCACTTTGTGGCCTATACTGGATATATTTCCCGTCCGAAAGTGGTGCAGAATTGCATGCATGAAGCCAAAACACTCCAAAAATTATTAGATATTCTTAGGGTTCGGTAATTTTCTGTAAAAAATAACATCTTTGACTTGTCGGATCAACTAACTTGAGGCAGAGTTCATCCATGGCCAGCAAGAAAGGTAAACGCTACACGGCAGCTGAAAAAGCTGAGGTCCTCAATTGGGTAAACGACTACAACGTGAAACACGGTCGCGGTGGAGTCGCAAATGCATCCAAAGAGTTCGGAATCACACAGCTGACGATCCATAACTGGGTCCGTCAGGGTGGTGCTGCGATGAGCAGCGGCTCCGGCCTCAAGGTGGCACCCAACCACGCAGGGGTCCTCCGTCAGCTCGCTGATCTCCTCGATGAGATCTCACAACGCGAGACTGAGCTTGGAAAGCTCCGTAAAGAATACGACGGACTTCGCAAGAAGCTCTAGATTCCAGGAAGATTATAGGAAGACCCACCTACGGTCTCCTTCCGTCGCAAGGCTCCGGACCCTCGAAAGAGATCCGGAGCCTTTCTTTTTTACAAGATGATCTTTACGTTATTTTGAACAGTCGCGCCGAAAAACGCCGAGCGGGAAGGTGATGGAAGTTTCCCTAGATCGACTCTGGTCTTACCAGACGCAAAAAAAATCTGTTCTCTCAGGAGTATGAAAGAACAGATTTTGAAAAGAGTCGGATTCTATACCCTCACTTAGCGACGATTGTTTGCTGTCTGGAAGCGAGAATCCCGCACGACTGCGGCATTGTTACGATTCTGGCTGCCAATTGCGACACCACGGAATAACACGTTGGGATCTGAGTAGTTACGGATCCGTCCTTCTCTCATGACGGTTCCTAGTCCGCTGACGGTGGTAGCCATGGCGTGAGTCGCATTCATACTGTGGCCCCATTCGTGAGCTGAAATCGCAGGAATCAAATCGAGCACTCCTCCGTTAATGGCAGTTCTTGAAGAACCCAGTCGAGTGATTCCAGAAAAACGCTCTCCAGGATGTCCCGCGGTACAAATCTGCATAAGGTCGATTCGTTTTCTATCCTGGATGCCATTGATATCCGAGGGTAAGAAG
>CALBVA010000040.1 GCA_937969125.1 uncultured Verrucomicrobiales bacterium
TTTGAGGGAATATTTTAAGGTCGAGCAGGAATCACACTTGCTTTCCCTTCGGCAATTCCCTTGATTCGCCCATGGCGGAACCTTCTTTGGCCCTTTCTTTTGATGACGTCCTTTTGACGCCTGGTTTGAGCGAGCACCTCCCGACTGATTCTGATGTGCGGAGCAGTCTTACGGATGGGATTCCGCTCAATATTCCCGTCGTTTCAGCCGCGATGGACACCGTTTCAGAGCCTGAGCTGGCAATTGCGCTGGCCCGGGAAGGTGGAATTGCGGTGATTCATCGGGCCTGTCCCATCGATGAGCAGGCTGCGATGGTAACGAAGGTGAAACGCTCAGAGAATGCGGTCATTCAAAAGCCGCTCACGGTCTCGCGCAAGCTCACCGTAGGAGAGGTTCGTGATATCATGAACCGGGAGGGCTTCGCAGGATTTCCTGTTGTTGATGAAAACGGGAAACTGGAGGGAATGGTGACGGGGCGTGATCTCCGCTACATCCCGGATGACTCTTCGCTGGTGGAAGATGTGATGACGCCGATCGACCGTCTTATCACCGCTAAGGCGGGCTCTGATCAGCGGCAGGCACGTGAGATTCTTTATCAGAATCGCATTGAGAAACTTCCACTGATTACTTCTGAAGGACTTCTCGCGGGACTGATCACGGGTGCGGATATTGAGAAGAGGATCACCTTCACCGATGCAGCGAAGGATCCCAACGGCCAGCTCCGCTGCGGTGCGGCGGTCGGTCCTGGGCCGGAATTTTTGGACCGTGCGAAAGCTCTCATCGATGCTGGAGCGGATGCCCTCTTCATCGATGCTGCCACCGGTCACACCTCGCGGGTGATAGAGGTGGTGGAAGCCCTCCGCAGTCTGGGGGATGTCCCCGTGGTGGCCGGAAACGTGGTAACGGCGAACGGCGCGCACGATCTCTGTAAGGCTGGTGCCAGTGCAGTGAAGGTAGGTGTGGGACCGGGCTCGATCTGCACGACGCGGATTATTTCCGGAGTGGGAATGGCACAGTTTACGGCGGTTCAGAATGTCGCCGATGTTTGTCATGAGAATGGCGTTCGAGTGATCGCTGACGGTGGCATTCGCTACTCCGGTGATATTACCAAAGCTCTCGCTGCTGGGGCTGATCTTGTCATGTTGGGCTCGCTTTTGGCAGGCACCCGTGAGTCGCCCGGGCAGACGGTGAATTCCCAAGGTCGCCGCTTTAAGACCTATCGTGGGATGGGATCGATCGGTGCGATGCGCAAGGGAGCGGGAGACCGCTATGGTCAGAATTCCTCCGGCAAACTTGTCGCGGAGGGTGTGGAGGGGCGCGTCCCTTACAAGGGGCCACTGGCCGATGTGGTGTTCCAGTTAATGGGCGGCCTGCGCTCCGGGATGGGTTATGTCGGTGCGAAGAATCTCACCGAGTTGAAGAAGAAGGCGGAATTCGTCCGCATCACTCCGGGCGGGCTCAAGGAGAGCCATGCGCACGATGTCACCATCACGGAGGAACCGACCAACTATCAGCCAGCGAGCTAAGGCGATACTTCACCGAAACTTTCACCTTCCGATCCATGCAGGAAATCAATCACGTTGCCGTTCTCGACTTCGGCTCACAGTACACCCAGCTCATTGTTCGCCGTGTCCGCGAACTGGGCTTTTTTGCCAAACTTTATTCACCCGAGGACATCGCTGAAATCGGGCAACCCGGAGCGGTGATCCTCTCCGGCGGGCCGAAGAGTACTAGCGAGCCGGATGCTCCGGACATCGACTTTGAAAAGCTGAAATCCTTCCAGGTTCCAGTCCTCGGCGTGTGCTATGGGATGCAGCTGCTGAACATCAAGTTCGGTGGATCGATCAAGGCCTCCAATAAGCGTGAGTATGGACCGGCTGCTCTCAAGCCGATCTCCAAGGCTAATCTCTATGCCGGTATCTCGGACTCCTCCCAGGTGTGGATGAGTCACTCCGATACGGTGCAGGATCTGCATGCTGATTGCGAGGTGATCGCGGAGAATCAACATGGCACACCGGTCTCGCTAAAGTGGCCGGGAGGGTTTTATGGGATTCAATTTCACCCCGAGGTGACGCATTCGCATGAGGGGCTTCAGATTCTCAAGAACTTCCTTTCGCTGGCTTCGGGGCTTCAGGCGTTCCACATTGAGGACTTTAAGCGGGAGATGATTGAGGGCATTCGCGAGATCGTGGGTGATCGTCAGGTGGTCTGCGGTGTGAGTGGTGGAGTGGATAGTACGGTTCTTGCCGTACTTCTGAAAGAGGCCGGTGTGAAGGTTCGCGCAATCTTCGTGGATAATGGCCTCCTGCGTAAAGATGAGGCTGCGGAAGTTCAAAAGAACTTTAAGCGGATGAATGTGGAGATCGAAACGGTCGATGCCTCTGATCGCTTTCTCGACGCTCTCGCCGGAAAGGACGATCCCGAGGAGAAGCGGAAGATCATCGGGAACATGTTCATCGAGGTCTTTTGGGATGCAGTGGGCGATGCGGAGATGCTCGCGCAGGGGACTCTCTATCCGGACGTCATTGAGAGTGCCTCGAATGCGAAGTCGAAGGCTTCCGTAATCAAGACGCACCACAATCGGGTGGCGAAGATCCTTGAACTGCAAGAGCAGGGGAAGGTTCTAGAGCCGCTTGCGGAACTCTTTAAAGATGAGGTTCGCGAATTGGGAACTTCACTGGGAATTGAGCAGGATATTCTCAATCGCCACCCTTTCCCGGGACCGGGACTTGCGGTGCGTTGTCCGGGAGCATTGGATCGTGAGCGTCTCGATATCATCCGCGAATGCGATGCGATTTTCATCGGTAAGCTCAAGGAGCATGGCTGGTATGATAAAGTCTGGCAGGCCTATGCGGGACTCATTCCTGTGAAGACAGTCGGCGTGAAAGGTGACGAACGGAGCTACGAGTGGGCCACAAATTTGCGGGCGGTCATTAGTGAAGATGCCATGACTGCCGAGTGGGTCGATCTGCCAGCCCAGCTTCTACGTGAGGCGAGTGCTGATATCCTGAATCAGGTCGCGGGGATTAACCGCGTGCTCTACGATATCTCGACAAAGCCACCGGCAAGTATCGAGTGGGAGTAAGTCAAGTCACTGACTCATCACGGTGCAGTAGTAGCTGCCAATGACTCCGCCCTCGACTTCGAAGTAGGGAGCGAGTTCGTGGGTGCCTTTGCTGAGGGGCGTGGCGAAGGTGATGTGGGTGTCGGTAGCGGTAACTGTTTTTTTGGCGATGCGTTTCCCATTGATCATCAGGACTGCCGATTTGGTTTTCAATGCCGCCCCTTTGAAGTTCCGGAATGCCCGAGTGGTTCCGGGGACGTTTTCGCCCGACGGCA
Source organism: uncultured Verrucomicrobiales bacterium (assembly GCA_937969125.1). Lineage (GTDB taxonomy): Bacteria > Verrucomicrobiota > Verrucomicrobiia > Verrucomicrobiales > Akkermansiaceae > SW10. Next base: position 3,340 of record CALBVA010000040.1, read on the forward strand.
GCCCGGCGGTGATGGGGTGCTTTGCTTCATTTGGCCAGCGATGGAGTGAGATGGTGAATTCACCCCCTTCCACAACCTTAACGGCCCAGTAACCGAGCTTTTCCGGAGACTCGACCTTGCCGATCATTTGACGGACGTATTTTTGGTTCCAGGGAGGATTGCGCTCTTGGATCCAATCGTGGGAAGTCATTTCAACTACCGGATGCTGCGGGTGACCCAAGTGGATTTCGGTGGTTTGCGAATAGGTGGGAGAGAGGTCAGCCCACCAGCTTTCGTAGAAGGCGCGCATGGCGGCGACCTGTTCCGGGTGGTCTTTGGCGATGTTCTTTTTCTGCCCGGGGTCGCGGTCGATTCGGTAGAGCTTCTTCCCGTTGATGAGACGCCACTTGTTACTCATGACGGAGGATGACTTCCATTTTACGGGGTCACGGACCCGCTGGGAGTCGGTGACGAGGAAGCGGGTTTTCTGACCCTTTACGATGGTGGCGAGAGGGAGTCCGTCGAATTTTACTCCGGGGTTCGGAGTTTTGGTGAGGTCCAGTAGGGTAGGGACGATGTCGACCGCGTGCATGAGCTCATCAACTTCCGCCGCCTG
>CALBVA010000041.1 GCA_937969125.1 uncultured Verrucomicrobiales bacterium
GTCATCACAATTTGGGAGGAATTCTGGATATGGTGGTTATCGTTGAAAACGAAAAAGATTTTAATTTTATTGAAAATAATTCATAAAAATTAACCGATAAAATATCGGCAATATTTGGATCTTCGACAGCTTTGTGTGACAATTTTATCCATCTCGATCTGCCTTCATTTTAGGTGTTTTCTCCTGACTAAAAGGGTTTAGGGTTGATGTCTAACCGAATCTGATTATCAGAAGCTGGGACAAAGTCTCAGGGCATTATATCAGGCGCTCAAATTCTTTAAATTCGGGCTTTCTGGAGAATTTACTCCCGAATTCAATCGTGCGCTCCTGTCGAAAAGCCAAACTTTTCTCTCTCAATCAAATCATGCGTCTGATCTCTGCCACCATCCAAGGTTACCGCTCTTTCGGGCGCGCGGCTGAAGTTTCATTTTGTCCAAGGATGACCGGGATTGTTGGGCCGTCGGGATGCGGGAAGACGGCGCTCCTTGAAGCGATCTTCTGGGTGCTGGGCGGATCCGGTGACGTGGAGGCTGAACTGGAGTTGCTATTCCGCGGGATTGAGACACAGCCAGCTGCTGAGACGATCTCGGTGGAGCTCATTTTAGCTGAGACGATCTGGCAGGGAATGATGATCACAGTGTCGCGTTCATTCTCACGGACGACTCTCGATTCGGAATTTCGGATTAACGGTGTGAGCTGTGGCAATGAGCTTCCGGAAAAATATGCAGAGATCAGGAAGGGGATTCATTGGATCGAAACCTCAGCCGCTCTGGAGAAGATGGCGGAGGCCCGACCACGGGGGCAGATCCTGCTTTGTGATGAAGTAGATTGCGATCTTTCGGAGGCGGAGTTTTACCGACATCACGAGGCGATTCGGTTCTTATTGGAGACGAACCAGGTGATCCTTGTGACCCAACGTAAGGGGATCATGGAGTTGGCCGATCACATGCTGGGGGTCACGATGGAAGAGTATGGTCTTTCGGAGATCATACTCTTCAGGCTCGCTGGGTAGGAGCTTTGAGCAGGGGGGCTACTTCTTCGTGGGGAAAGGGTGTTCCTTCAGGAGCTCTTCTGGTTTGTAAAAGGTCTTTCGGTCCTTGGTGGCTTCGCGGATTGCCTTGATCTCTGCGGGTGTCATGGCGGAGCCAACATTTCCCCAGCTGTTACGGACGTAGGTGAGGACGTTGGCGATTTGTTCGTCATTAAACATGGCACCGACGGCGGTCATGGGGACTTTACCATCGAATTTCACGCCGTTGACTTCAATGGGGCCCCAGAGGCCATGGAGGGTGAGTTTGGCGAGGCGGGTGGCATCACCGGTGACCCATTCGCTGTTGGCGAGGGGCGGGTAGATGTCCTTCAGGCCTTGTCCGTTTTCCTGGTGGCAGGTCGCGCAGGAGCCTTCTTTCCGGAAGACGGTGAGGCCGTTTTGGTAGGCAAGGCGGAATTTTTTATCTTCTTTCCAGAGTTTCCGTTGCGAGGGGGTGAGGTGGTTTTTTTCGGTGCGGGCTCCGCGGAGTTTTCCGGCGAGGAGTTGGTCGAGGTCGGCGATGTTGTGTTTGCCCTCATTCAAGGCAGCTCGCACGTCATTCTTCATGAGGTGCATGGCGGAGTTGAGGGCGTTGTTAATCCATTTGCCGCGAGATTCGCCGGCAACGACGAGGAGGATCTCTGCGCCTGGTCGGCCTCCCATCCAGGAGGCTGCGGTGAGGGCCTCGATACGGACGCGGGCATGGGGATCCTTGGCGGCGGTGAGGAGGAGGGGCTGTGGTTTTTCGAGCGAGCGGAAGCTGTGACGAAGAACACGGACGGCGGCGGAGCGGATGCGGTAGTCATTGGCACCGAGGCAGCTTACAAGGAGTTCCCGGTCTACGGATCCCTGTCCCCAGGTGGCCCAGAGGGCTTCAAGTATGAGGCGTTCCGTATTTTTGTTTTCTGTGGCAAACTTTTTAGCGGCGGGGAGGACCTCATTGGCCGGTCGTCCGCGAAGCTCAAGGTGGGAACGCTTCCGGGCATTCAGCTCGGGAAGTTTGAGGTTCTCGAAGAGCTGCGTGATGGAGGCTCCGTGAATCTGGGGAGGAGTGACGAGGGGGCGGCCATCGCAAGTGATGCGATAAATGCGGCCGAAGTTGGAGCTGCGGTTCGGATCGCGCGCGGAGTGCTGCATGTGGCCGATGAGGGCATTGTGCCAATCGACGAAGTAGAGCGAGCCGTCTGGAGCAATTTCAAGGTCGGCGGGGCGGAAGTTACCATCGCTGGAGGAGATGAGGTCTTGCTTGAACTTTCCCTGAAGGGCCGGGCCGTCTTGTTCGACTTTGAACTGTTTGATCCCGCGAAAGCCGATGGTATTGCCAAAAATGTAATCTCCCTGATCGGCGTCCGGAAAGTGGCGGGAGTAGATGAACTCGCTGCCGGAGGTGGGGCGGGCCTTATGTTCGTAGTTGTATAGGCCGACCTTGGGCATTTCGAAGGAGTGGGGCATCTTGATCCCGTAGCCGCCGATCCAGTAGTGTTTACCGCCTGAGGCATCATTGAGAATATTCTGCCCATATTCGTCTTCGGCGATTCCCCAAGGATTGGAGAGATCAGTCTGGACTACGCGCTCGACCCGCCAGGTGTGTGGGTCAAAACGCCAGACGCCGCCATCGGTCATGCGTTCGGGTCCGTAGGGGGTCTCAACCTGGGAGTGGAGAAATCGCCCCTCCAGCATGAAGAGTCCGCCGCCGTGGTCGGTATCGAAGGCGGAAAATGAATGGTGGGAATCGTGGGGATCGAAGCCATCGAGGAGGTATTCACGGTGATCAAAGCGGTCATCGCCATCGGTGTCCTTTAGGAGGGTGAGGCGTGATCCTTCGGTCAGGAAAATGCCGCCGTCGGGGGCGAAATCGAAGCCAATGGGGATGCTGAGACCGTCCGCCCAAACGGTTTCCTTATCAGCGCGCCCGTCGCCGTCGGTGTCTTCGTAGATGAGGATCTTATCGTCCGGTTTCGGGTTGCCGGGGCGATAATGCGGATAGCTGGGCATGGTGGAGATCCAGAGGCGGCCCTTTGTATCGAAGCGCATCTGCATCGGATTGGCGAGGTTCGGGAATTCCTTCTCGGTGGCGAAGGTGGAGACGGAGTAACCCTTTGGGAGGGTCAGTTTTTCGAGAGCGGCTTTCTCATCGAGGTATTTCAGCTCGCCGTTTTTCACCGAGGGCCGGTAGTTTGTGGTGATAATGGTGAGCGGGCGGGTGGTGGTGTCATCCGGGGTGAATTTCTCATCCTGCGCGGTGGCCCAGATCATTTGGTCGCGGAGGACGGTCATCTGACGGACTTTTTCGATCTCCTCCGGGTAGTTAATATTCCCGTATGGGCCCCATCGCTGCCCATAGACATGAACGCCATTGACGATGCGGTAGTCATTCCTCCAAAACCAATTCTTCTCTTCGACGGCGAGGCGGAGGGCGTCATTGCCCGGGCGGGTTTCTTCACCTACGAGATCTTTCTGGATGGTTTCGGTGAGTTTTAAGTAACCGAGGTTATTTAGGTGGGCCCCGTTTACGGTAACGTTTTTCCAGTCCTTCGAGGCACTGAAGAGATCGAGGCTGGTGAGCTTATTCTCCTTCGCGACTTCGACAATGACCTGCGAATATTTTGCAAGGAGAGCGTTTCGCTCCGCCGCATCCATCTCGCCGACAGCCTCGACGTGAGTGGGCGTCGCAAGAATGAGGCGTGGAGCCTGCTTGTGATTATAAGCACGGGTGAGGGTGTGATTGACGAAGGCTGTGAGCTCTTTTTTGAAAAGAGGCAGGCCAGCTTCGCCGGAGAAGGATTCATTGAAGCCGAAGAAAGCGATGATGGTATCGGCCTGCAGGATGGTGAGCCATTCGTCGGGGGAAGGGTAGTGGCCTCTGCCATTGTGGCGTCTGATTTCTGGGCGGAATTTTTGCGCCCCGGGGAAGGCCCAGGGATTCTTGTTTCCGGCCTTCGGGCGGAAGGCTGGAGTGTGACCGGGGAAGCCCAGATTGCGGATGGTGAGATTTTTCCCGCGGAAGTGGCTCTGCAGCGCGACCTCCAGGTGGTTGTAGTAGGTCATGCGCTCGGCCAATGAATTCCCGAGGAGGACAATCGACCCCTGATCCGGGAAGACGGGTGTCATTGAACCGGCACCTTCGACTTTTTTGACCTCCAGCGGCTGATGATAGAGAGGGCGCTTCTTGCTCTTTTGCTGTTCCTCGACAGTGGTTTTGGTCGAGATAACCTTCGGTCCCGGAATGGGTGCGAAGAGATCGGAGGGTTTCTCCTGGCCCGCGAGCGAGCTGGTGATCGCGAGGGCGAGAGGAAGAGTGTGGCGTAAATGAAACATGAGAGGTGCGGTGATGTGTCTGTGGGGCATTAGGTAATTATGACCGATGCCGATGAGTGTGGCGCATTCCTATACCGATGAACGTGGCTCATTCTCTCCGAAAAAATGCCGGAGGGATTGAAAAGATGCCGATGACTTGCTACGTTTTCGGATCGACCTTGATGATTGACTCGTTTCAGGCAGTCTGATTGCTTGCTGGTCCAAAAAACCTCGTTAGTTATTTCTAAACACCCCTCACAGACATGCGCACTATTCCTTTTTTTACCCTCGCCGCAGCTCTGACTCAGCTTTCATTTGCGGAAATCAATATTGCCACTGAATCTCTACAGGGGCCGGACATGGTGAACAACGGAATCCGTCTAGGCTTCCTCGATGACGTCACCCAATTTGACCTGATCGAGGCAGGACAGCAGAGCTTCTCTTCTTTGACCTCTACTCCCACTTTCGGTTTAGCAGGGAACCCGCAGACGCACGAATTCCTCGCCAACAACATCAATGACGGAGTCTATCAGGCTGGGTCCTCCAATAATGCTTTTTGGGATCCTGGCCTTCTTCCCGCGACGATGACCATCGATCTCAATACTACCATCGCGCCGGATGGCTATAATTTGACCTCCATTGCAAGTTTCTTCGGTTGGGGTCTCCAGTCTGCGACCCAGGCGAACCAGGTTTACGACGTTTTTGTCAGTGTTGTAGGATCAGCTGATTACACTCTGCTGACTTCCGTCAACTACACTCCTTTTACTGGTGGATTGACCGATAGGGAGGTGGATGGTGCTTATGAATCAAAGGTCGTCATTACCGAGGACAGTGCCGCCCCACTGGCCAGCGGAGTGGATAGCATTCGCTTCGTTATCAAGGATCCTGGTGAGCCGGAAAGCAACGACTATGTCGTCGGCTCCGTCATTCGTGAGATCGATGTCACTGGCTTTGCCGTGGGTGCTGATCCCTCAGCCTTGCAGATTCTCAGTCCCGAAACGCGCCAGGTGATTCAGCGAGATCTCTCTAATAACCGTGGTGAAATCCCGATTTCTGGCACCTTCGTCGCGGCTCCGGATCGCATTGAAGCCCGCGCCGTCGTCCGGAACGGAATTGACGACTCTGGAACGACCACCGATTGGCAGCTTATCGAGGATGCCCCAACCGGAGGCACCTTCTCTGGGTCTTTGAGCAATGTCACCGCCGGAGGCTGGTATGACATTGAGATCCGCACGGTGACCGGTGGAGCGAACGGCATGCCTGCTGTGATTGAGCGAGTCGGAGTGGGAGATATCTACATCACCGCAGGTCAGTCGAACTCCGCCAATGCCGGCTTCCCAGCCATCACCCCGCAGAGTGATCGCGTCTCCGCCCTCGATACCAGTGTTGGGGCGGACCCTCTAGATCTCTGGGTCGTCGCGGCAGATCCCCAGCCGGGTGCGGAAGGCACCGGAGGATCGGTCTGGAGCCGACTCGGTGATCTTCTGGAAGACCGGGAGAATGTCCCCGTTGCCTTTGTTTCCATCGGTCGCTTGAATTCGAAGGTTGCTGACTGGTCGCCCGGAAATTCCTTTTACATGAATCTCCTCAGACCGACCGTCGAGAGGTTCCCGGAAAATGGCTTCCGTGCACTGCTCTGGCATCAGGGAGAGGCTGATAGTGCCATCCCCACTTCTGCCAATTCCTATCAAGGAACCATTGCGCAGGTGATCCAAGACAGCCGTACCGCTGCAGGCTGGGATTTTCCTTTTTATATTGCCGAGGCCTCCTTCCTTCCTTCGTCCACACTGACGGTGATTGAAGGTGTCATGGCCGGCCAACGCGGGGCCGCCTTTAACCTCGAAGGCGTCTTCCTTGGATCGGATACCAATGGTTTTCACCTGGAAGGACGCTCTTCTGACGGGACACATTTCAATACTCCCGGTCTCCTTGAGCACGCCCGCCAATGGGCTGATATTCTCACCGGTCAGACCACGATCACTCCAGTGAATGGTGACTTTGAGAAGAATACCGGTGACCTCACCGAGTTCGCGCCCCTCGCTGACAACGGGTTCACCGAAGTGATTCCGAGTTCCACAGATCAAGAGACCCTTCTGGACTGGAGTATCCTTGCCCCAGGCGGAACCAACTCTGCCGATGGTGTGAATGGCTACTTCAACCCCGGTCCGGACACTTACTCCCGCGCCTCCGGCAGCTCTGAGCTGGCTAATCTCTCCGGCCAACATGTCGCCACTCTTCGTGGTGGTACTACCGGAAATCACCTCCTGCAGACCCTCCGCGCTTTTACTGAGCCAGATCAGACTTACCTTCTTACCGTCGCAGTTGGGCTCCGTGATGTTGGGAGTAATGACTTCGGCGGAGCGCGGATCGAGCTGTTGAATGGCCGGAATCTCCTCGGGCAGCGACTGGTTGATCTTAATACGCTCAACGCCGCCGCCGGTGGATCCGCTGCTGGGAAGTTCACCAATATCACCGTTCGCGTGGACACTGGTACGATCAGCGGACAGCCGCACGAACTGGGCATCCGCATCAGTAAGGCCATCGGAGGTGGCAATACCTACTTGGACGTGGACAACGTCAGACTGGTCAAACTCAGCACCAGCTCGCCCTTCGTCACCTGGCTCGATGAAAACAACCTCGACGCTTCTCCGAATGAGGATAGCGATGGTGATGGCATCCGGAACCTTGTGGAATTCGCCCTAGGCACTTCGCCTACTTCCGTGGATCAAGACACCCTTCTGAAAACGGTGGAATCCACTGGCGGCTTCCGCGTCACCCGTCGCATCGGGAGTGAAGCCGGGCTGAGCTACGCCATGGAGACCTCCTCCGATCTCGTGAATTGGACGGACGTCTCGAATCTCAACACCGTAGTGCTCAGCTCCGCTGGCGGCTTCGAAGTCGTTGACCTGCGCCGTACCAACGGCTGGTTCCGCACCTCCGGCGAGGAATACCTCCGCTTCAAGGTCACCGTCGCGGAGTGATCCGTCGGAAGCATTTTGAACATCGCAACCTCCCGGGAGTCTCTTCCCGGGATGCGATTGCTTTCGATTCTCCTCCTCATCCTCCTCAGCCCGCTGACTGCCGGGGTTCGTCTCACTGTCAGCGGGAAGGAGGCTGTCCTTGATGAGGCCCTCATCCGCTGCGAGCTACATGGTCATTTTCTCCTGCGGCATCGTGAGCTGACCTTTTTTAATCCCGGAAAGCGAGCCGCCGAGGGGGAGCTGATCTGCCCGCTGGATCCTGGCGAAACCGTCACCTCTTACGCCATGACTGTGAACGGGGTGCGGCGCGAGGGCGTCGTGGTCCCGGAAAAACGTGGGCGCATGGCCTACGAGGCAATCGTTCGTCAAAAAGTCGACCCCGGTATTATCGAGGTCGATGAGGTTAAGAATGAGTTCCGCACCCGCATCTTCCCCATTCTCTCGCAAAAGCAGAAGAAGGTCTGGATTTCCACCATCAGCCAGATCGATTCTGGAAAGGTGACGGTCTGGCCTGCCGGATTTGGTTCACCGAAATCGTGGCAACTGGAAATCGAGACCCGCGGTGGCCAAGCTGGAATACTTGAGAAAGTGATCAGTGGAAAAAGCTCCCTAATTCCGGAGCGCGTCATCGATTGGGCAATAAAACCCAATCTGATTTACCGTGGTTCGCAGGGTGACCTCCGGCAGGTTCCGCCGCCCGTTGATATCCCGCCGCCGCCCAAGAAGGTGGAACTCTGGATTGATGGGAGCGTGTCTATCAGCAAAGACGCGATGACTTCTCTAAAGCAGCTCCTCAAGACCTTTGGGTCTCCAAAAATCACCGCCCATGTTCTCCGGCGGCAGCTCACTGAGCTTGGGGTATTCTCGGTAATCGATGGCGAGGCGCCCGGGCTGATTGCCCGACTGGAAAAGGAAATCGCGAGTGACATGTGCCTTCCGGAACTCCTGCCCTGGAAAAACAAAACAGACGCGGTGATCTTTATCACCGACGGAACTTTCGTTACCGGAAAGTTCGATCCGGAACACTCAGGGTCTCAACTTCATGTCATCGATTCTGGAGCCGGGACAAGTCGCTGGCTGAGAAATGCTGCCCTCCTTTCAGGTGGAGGATGGCACCAGGGTGGCGGGCTGGATTCCATGATGGGATGTCGTTTCCCCCAGGACAGCGTCATCGGTCCCTATCGCGATATCTTGTGGCAATCCGTTCCGTCACTGGTCGTCGATCACTCTCCGGGTCTCAATGTGATCGAATCCCCAGTCGCTGATTGGCTGCGGTCGAAATTGATCTCCGCTCGAATGACGGAGATGGGAAAGCCGCGAGCGGAGGTCGAGAAGTTCAACCGTGATCACAAAGTCATGGATAAGAACTCCGCAATGCTAGTCCTCGAAACAGCACGGCAATATGTGCGCTATGGATTCAAACCTCCGAAGTCAGATGAGGCCCTCTACACGGAATGGAGCCGGTCGATGAAAGCAAGAACGAGGAGAGGTCAGTCGGGAGGAGTTAAAGCGAGGCCCGCTCCAGGCCTGCTCGAACTCTGGCATGAAAGGTGCGCCAAGCTCGAAAAGAAACCTCCCTCGATTCACGAACGTCTTTCAAAGATGGTGATAGCCTCAAAAGCGGAGTGGGCGACTATCATCCAGCGATTTGAGGAAATCCAAGCCGAGGATGTTCAGGCACTCACCGATGAGCTGGAGGCTCTCGATGGAATTCTCGCTGGTGGAATCGAGAAAAAGGAAATTCCGGAACTGAAGAAGCGGCTTTTGAAGCTCAAAGATCTTGATCGGGCCGCCACCGATCTCAGGCCACTCGTAGATGTCACCATTGGAGGACAGGTTAGAAAGCCGGGGCGTTATAGTTTGGTAGTGGGTGCTACTTTAGGAAAGGCACTGGAGGCTGCTGGAGGACCGACCGCCTATGGAGCCATCAATCGAGTTAAGCTTTATCGGGGAGGACGGGTTTATGCCTATAATATGAAGCTCGAAGAGCATCGCGGAGTTCGGATCTTCCAGTCCGACGTGATTGAAGTTCCCCAAAAGAGGTGGTATGGTAACGGAGGAGGAGAAGGGCGAAGAAATCCTCCTTTCGTCAAAGGTCTTCAGGAATCAGAGCCATTTGTCATTGGAGAAGACCATCCGGCAGGATTCTATCTGGAGCCTTTGGACAAAGCTTTGAGTCATGGAAATTTCCGGGAGCAATACATTCATTACCGTGAATCATGTGGCTGGCGTGCTGACTTTTATCTGGATGTCATTGAACTTGTGGAACGCCGCGGGAGCCCTGCGGAAGCTAGATCCATTATCGGAGACCTTGCATCACACATGCCCGATCATCCTGAAAATCTCATCAAGGCGGCGCGGGCGTTTTGTAGATTGGGAATTCACGATGACGCAATTTTGTTGTGCCGGAGGGCAATTACGTTGGAACCTGAAACCTATCTTTATCGTTTCCAATTGGCTCGCTGTCTTCGATACGCCGGGAAAGTGGAAGAGGCGGTCCAAACCTATTGGGATTTTCTCCTGAATCATCGGCCTGCCTATCCTCCGAAAAAGATGGGCATTATCCCGCTGGAGGAGCTGAATGCCCTGATCCACAAGTATGACCTTGATGGTGAGAAGCTGGGCGTGGACCCGGCCTATATCAGACATGTGCCGGTGAAGGTACGGGCGGTCCTTGATTGGGATGCGCGACAGTCAAATCTGGATCTCATTGTGCATCATCCCACTTTAGACTGGGTGAGCTTGAGCTCTCCTGAATATGGAGAAGATGGCGGGATGTGGTCATCGGATATTTATCGGGGTCTCGGGCCGGAATCCTGGAGCACTCAGACCATTCATCCGGGCGAGCATTGCTTCAGCGCGAAGTTCTACGGAGACTGGGACGAGTCCCGGACCAGCACGGTGACGGCTGAGATTGAAGTAACGACTGACTTCGGGATGCCGAATGAAAAACGGCATCGGCAGGCACTCCGCATCACTGAGAAAGAGCATAAGGTGGTGACCAAGGCCGCGATCTGGCCGGCGGGCTGGGAAGAATGAACCCCACCACTAATGCACAATCTTAGCCTGAGTCCCGATTTTCACCTTCTCAAATACGATGGGCATTACGGTGGCTTGTCCGCGGATGCAGCCGTGCGAGGCTGGGTAGCGGGGGACATTCCCGACATGATGACCGATGCCGCGCCAGGTGAAGCGCATCCAGTAGGGCATGGGTGCGCCTACGAATTTTCCTCCGTCGGGGATCTTCACTTTTCGTGAGTCGGCAGCGGAGATGACGACGGTGCCATTGGCATCCACGACCTTGCCGTAGAGGTTCGAGCGTTTATCAATGGTCTTTTCTTGAATGGTATAGACTCCCGTTGGAGTGGGATGGCTCGATTTGCCGGTGGCGACGGGGTAGTCCATCGCGAGTTGATTCCCATTCATCAAGAAGGCCCGCTGCTTGGAGATGGAGATCACGAGACTGGAGTTCTCCGGAGTCGTCGCGGCGAGGACAGCGTCATCCTTCCAGCTGGTGGATTTTTGCGGGTAGTTCTGTGCCTTGAATTCGGAGTAGGGTCCCGGGACGAATGGGCTTGGCGTCGTAACCACGGGTGGCGGGGCTGAGGCACAGCTGGTCAGAAAGGCAGCAAGGATTCCCGCGAAGGTGAGAAGGAAAGTGCGAAGGAGCTGATGAATCATGATGGATGAAAATTGAGATGGAGCGATGAGATGTCAAGATACGGCCGTCATTGACCGACGGGGAGGGAGCTTGGCCTTGCCGAACTTCATGCCTTTTTTCCCGAAGTTGTGCTGCTGGATATCGATGGCGAGGATGACACGTTTCGGAAGGATGTGACGCCAGGCTTCCGGAGGCATGTCGGAGATGACGACGACGGCCTCGTCTCTGGGGATTGCCTCGATTTCTGCGATCAGGTCGTGAGCTTCGGTGTCATCGGCACGGGTGGCACGTGCCATCAGGGTGAGAGCCTCACTCCAGGCGGAAGATTGGAAAGTGGTGATCGGTTTCCATGAGAGGAAGTCCGCCCGTAGGGTGGCGGGGACGCCCATGCCGCGGAAGTGGCGGAGGGTCCCGCAGAGCAGGGAGAGAGCCCGCTCATAGAGATCGGTACGGATGATGGTATGATCTGTGCCGTAGCTGTGGAAGATCACGCTGACCGAGCGGGGACGGAGGCCGGGTGGATCAAACTCCCGAACCAAGGGATCTCGTCCGCTGGAAAGCGCGCGGATGGTGGCCGGCCAGTGGAGATATTTCGCGGGATCGCCCGGACGCATGCTGCGGAGTCCGCGTGGCTCTCCGAAGGCATCGCCGGGTTGAAAGCCCTCGCCGTTCCAGGCGTCATCGAACTCTCCGCTGGCAAAAAATTCCTTAGGGACGATGGGCTTCGGGAAGACGAGAATCTCTTGTTGCGCGCCGGACTTGGCGATGAAGCGGAAAATCCCCAGCGGGAAGCTGGAGGAGAGATTGCAGGGATGATCAGTGACGGCTCCGCGTCGGGCAATGGAACCGCGCAACTTCGAGATCGAGGTAGAGCCGGAGGGAGTCCACTTCGAGTGGGTTTTGATCTTGGCGGCCTTGGAGAGTTGCAGCTCGATGTCGATCCCGAAGGCATCGAGGAGGGCCCGCTTGTTTTTCTGGATGAGCCGGAGATCGAAGAGGGTATCGGCGAAGACCCGGGAGGGCGCTTTCAGCGAGAGCTCCAAATGGCGGAGGTTTAGTTTTCCGACGATCAGGGCGAAAGTCAGCAATACGAGTCCGGCCGAGCCGAGGGCAATGAGAACCCCATCAATCTTAAGAAGACCTGCCACTGTAAGGGCAATGGATGCTCCTAAGATAACGGCGCCGCGCGGGGTGAGACTCACTGAAAAACTATGAACCGGATGGGGGAGGGATTGGAATGTTAATTTCCGGAGCAGCTGACAACAGACCGGGAGAAAATCACTCTTTCAAACGGAAAAGCATGGTCACATTGACCGAGAATCGGCTTGGCGGTCAAATTTAGGGCCGAGATAGCGAGGAGAGAGAAAAAAGTTAGCGACGAGTCTGCTGGGAACCTAGTGCTCCGTCAAACCTAAGATTTCGGGTTCCTGCTGGTCTCTCGAAAATCTGGCCGCGTTGTCGATGCTAAGAGAATGCTCGATTCACTGATCATCTCCGCCTTGCCAGA
>CALBVA010000042.1 GCA_937969125.1 uncultured Verrucomicrobiales bacterium
CGAAGGTGCGAGACCTCCTCGGACCCACCGACTCCAACGCTGCCGAAGCGGGAACGATTCGTGGTGACCTCGGTGACAAGTCCGGCGACTCGAAGATGCGCAATGTTTGCCACGCTTCCGACAGCCCCGAGGCTGCCCAAGCCGAGCTAAAGCGCTTCTTTAACGACGGCGAGCTTTTCTAAGAGAGGCACTCATTTTAATCGAAGTGGTGGTCGAGCAGCAGTCGCGATTTTAGAATTAAAACTCGCAAGGAAGTGCAAGAGGATCCGCCGGATGAACTTCTGGCGGAACTCAAACCTTATTATCCGGACGACAACCTTGTGGTTGCGACTCGCAGACTAATTTAAAAGAAAGAACAAATGCCATGCCCTAGCGCTTTGGCTTCTGAAACTCGATGTAAGTGATGCCATTCACACGGCGGTTCTTGCCGAAGGTGCTGACCTTCATTGTTTTCACGGTGAAGACCTTATTCACCTTCATCACCTTGGTGATTTCGAACTGTTTAATAGGCTGGACAGTGGGACGCGGTCCGTATCCCAACACACGCATGAGGGCACGTTGTTTCTTGGTAACCCAGACACTGACTTCACGGAAACGGCCGTCCTTACCGGGATTTGAGACGTGGAGGCGCCAGCACTTTTGGCCATTAATCTTTTCCTCACCGACGATGCGGGGATTCTTCCAATAGAGAAATTTCAGGGCAAGATCTTCATAGCTTACATCAGTCTTGGCGATGGGTTCTGAGATTTTTTTCGAGGGAAAAGGTTTCGATTTTCCGTTGATGAGTTCGCGAAGCTGTTGGTCATCCTCGCCGAGACGGAGATGAAAGCGCTCCTTGCCCCCATTGATGGCAAACTGGATGTCTTTTCCACGCAGGAAGAGAGAGATGGGAGTTTTCTTGGACTTCTTCCGGATGACTCCATGAAGATCTTGCGCCTCTTGGAAGGCGGCGACCTGCCGGACTTGAGACATGATTTGCTCAGCCGTCAGAGCAGCCTTTGCCTCTTGTGCGGAGGCTGTTGGGATGGCGAGCAAACCCATGAAAGTGAGAGCGAAAAAGCGGACGGAAGGTCGAAGTGATGTCATGCTGTTTTTTTAACATTTCGCGAAGTAAGACGACAAGCCGATTCGATTTATTCGATAACGGAGCTATGCTCGGCGGGCACTTCACGGATCACCAGGAGTGGTATGATCAAGGGGCCAGAAGCGAGTGCGGGTGCCTTGGCCGGTGGACAGGGCCGGGAGTTGTTCGGGGTGGCGTCCGTTGGCAATGAGAACCTGGGTGCCGTTTTTGGTGGCGTAATCGACGGCCTGAAGTTTGGAGACCATGCCGCCGATGGAAAATTTTCCACTTTCGTCGCGGACGAGGCCGGCAACCTCGGAGATGTTTCGTACTTCGTCGATGAGGGTGCCATTGGCATCAAGGAGACCATCGACAGTGGTGAATAGAATGAGCTGCTCTGCGCCCAGAAGCTCGGCGACTTTGGCGGAGAGCATGTCGTTATCCCCTACCCTGAGTTCCTCGATGGCGACGGAGTCATTCTCGTTGATAATGGGAATGATGGAATCGTGCCGGAGAAGTCGCCGGAGGGTGGCGGTGACTCGGTCACGGTTGTCAAAGAGGTCCGTTCCGGTGAGGAGGAGCTGGGCGGCAGTGAGATCGAATTGAGAGAAGAGGGTTTCGTAACGCTGCATGAGCCGAGCCTGGCCGATGGCGGCGGCGGCCTGGCGGGTCTCGACGTCATCAGGATAACTCTGCAAGCCGAGAGCGCTGACACCGGCACCGACGGCACCGGAGGAGACGAGGACGCAGGAGTGGCCGTCTGCCTGGAGGGCTGAGACGGCGGTGACGAGACGGACGAGGGACGCGCCATCGAGAGTTCCGTTCTCCCGCGTGAGAACGCCGGTGCCTACTTTGATGACGATGAATCCGCTCATAGCAATTGATGAGTTACATCTTCTCGGGTGCCTGGATGGCGAGCAAACCCAGACCGTCCTTAAGAACCCGTGAGGTGAGATCGCAGAGGAGGAGGCGGGATTCGCGAGTCGCGCCTTCGGATTTCAGGACGGGGCAGGCCTCAAAGAAGGAGTGGAAGGCGCGGGCGAGTTCGAGGAGATATGTGGCGAGAAGATTTGGCCGGTAGTCTTCCATGACCAATTTCACCTGGTCCCCGTAACGGGTCAGCATGCGGACGAGATGGATTTCGGCCGGTTCGGTGACGGCGAAGGCCTCCGGATCGGCGATGAAGTCGCCCTCGAGCTTCCGGAAAATGGAGCGGGTGCGGACGTAGCTGTAGAGGAGGTAGGGCGCGGTGTCCCCTTCCAAGGCCACCATCTTTTCGAGGTCGAAGACATAATCCGACATGCGGTGGTGGGCGAGTTCGGTGAACTTGACGGAGCCGATGCCGATAAGCTCGGCAAGTTCTTCCTTTTCCTGCTCGGTATCGAGTCGGCTCTTCTGGTCGACAACGGCGCGGGCGGCCTTGACGGCGTCATCGAGGACGTCTCCGAGTTGCGGAAGATCGCCGGAGCGGGTTTTGAGAGGCTTATTGTCCTTTCCGAGAATGGTGCCGTAGGAAACGTGGACGAGATTGACCTGATCGTGGCCGATACGGCGGGAGGCATCGAAGAGTTGCTCAAAGTGGCCGGATTGGCGGAAGTCGACGACATACCAGATTTCATCGGCCTGCCATTCGTTGACGCGAAACTCGACGGTGGCGATATCAGTAGTGGCGTAATTGAATCCCCCATCTCCCTTGCGGACGATCATGGGGAAGTCCTGCCACTCGCCATCGCGGTTGACCTTAAATGGGTCCTTCTTCGGTGGTTCGGTTTCTCCAGAGAAGATACAGACGGCGCCATTTGATTCGCGGGCGAGGCCGGTGGACTGGAGCTTTTCGACGAGAGGTGCGAGCTGATCATTATAGGCACTTTCGCCCATCCAGTGGTCGAAGGAGACATCCAGGCGGTCGTAGATGACATCGAGCCCCTTCCGGGAAAGTTCCAGGCAGCGGTTCCAGATGGCGATGTTTTCCGGGTCACCCTGTTGGAGTTTCACGAGCTCGCTGCGGCATTCCTCGCGGATGGCATCGTCGGTTTTCGCAGCTTCTGATGAGCTGCGGTAGAGGCGAAGGAGCTCCTGGAGGGGGGCGGTTTCGAGGGCGACTTCATCGACTCCTTTTTTCCAAGCCCAGGTGACCATACCGAACTGAGTGCCCCAGTCGCCAAGGTGGTTGTCTTTAATGACTTTATGCCCGAGCTTCGCTCCGACCCGGCTGAGGCACTCCCCGATGATGGTGCCGCGGATGTGGCCGACGTGCATGGGCTTGGCGACATTCGGCGCAGAAAAGTCGATGACAATAGTGCGGGGGGAAGCGGTCTGCGGAACGGAGAGATTTGCGGAAGCATACTGGGCGGCGGCGAGGTCAGCCCAGGCTTTTGGGGTGAGGGTGAAATTGAGAAAGCCGGGGCCGGCAATGGAGATTTCACAGAGATCAGTCTCGATTTTCGCTACGATCTCCTCGGCGAGAGCACGGGGATTTTTTTGAGCCTGCTTCGCGAGCATCATGGCGGCATTGCTCTGAAAATCGCCGAAGCGAAGGTCGGCCGCAGTGGTGACCTGGATGCGCGAAGGATCCGGCACCTCGACTCCAAGGGTGGTGAGGGCGGCGAGGATTTTTTCGCTGAGGATCTGTGAGGTGGTCATTGAGCTGGGAGCTAAATACTAGGAACAGGCGATGCTGAGGATTTGGGAAATTTCTCCGGCGGAGGCGGCATTGTCCAGACGTTCGCGGATATCAGACTGGGAAAAGACTTTCGCGAGTTCGGAGAGAGTCTGGAGGTGCTGGGCGGCTTTTTCCTCGGGAACGAGGAGGAGGCAGATGTGGTGTGAAGGGGCATTGTCCGGTGACTCGAAATCGACGCCATCCTCCGAGCGACCGAAGACGGCGACGGTGTCCTTCAGACCGACAACACGACCGTGAGGGATGGCGACGCCGGATCCAATTCCAGTGCCGATGTGGGACTCACGCTCGAGGACGGCATTGCTGAAGCGGTAGCAATCGCCATGAGGGACCTTTCCGATCTCAGCGAGATGGTTGATCATCTCGAGGACGACTTCAGCGGGATCGACTTCAGCGAGCTGGGGGATCACGCATTCGGGCGGGACCAATTGGCGGAGCGTTGTCATAAATGGGGAGAGCCCGGCAGCGGACTGTCGGGACGGGCGTGCTAGTGGACGGGTGGAGAAGTGACAAGGGCAAAGGTGCGCTACTGGAGGTGGGTGGGATTACGGGTAAGATGAGGGCGGGCTTGACGAGGCGCGGGTAAGAAAGGAGAAATGTCTTCGATGCGCGCGCTCCTGCTACTCATTCTTCCGCTGATGGTCTTCACCTCCTGCTCCAGTAGTGTTCCAGAAGAGGGATTCGGGAGCGGATTGAGCCGAGGGATGGGACGTGGTCCGAGCGTGGCGGAGCGGAAGGCGCAGATTGCGGCGGAGCCAAAGGGGAACTTTTACTACGGGCGGCGATATTATGTGAAGAAAACGCGCTTTTGGGGATACCTACGGAAGCCGGGTCAGTCCGCGAAGAAGGCGCGACTGGTGATCTTCAATGAGTCCCGCAAGCGAAATCCGGACCGGTTGCCGGAATCCGGTCCCGGGCTGAATTACGGGTATGACCAGAACTACGAGTATAAGATCTACGGAAGCTACACGGGGAAGAGTCTTTATGAGCCGAACAGCAACCAGTTCCTGCCGGAATTCAAGCTGACTAACTACGAAGTGGTGAACAAGAACCCGGGATGGCTCTTTTCGCCAAAGGATGTCTATAGTCCCAGCCAGGTGACCTTGTTGCCACGACGGTTTTAGGAGGCGGATCAAGACTTTGTGAAAAATTTCACAAAGTCCTTGCGAGGCCCATGGAACGGGAGTTTCATCCTCCCCGTTCCAGTATGAGCCAGACCACTACTTACGAGGCCCCGGATGCCGTAGCTGTCGCTGCGAAAGCCGCCAATGACTATCAGGCCGAGACCGACGACGTCCTCGGCGAGAAGATGGTCCTGAATATGGGACCCTCCCACCCGGCGACCCACGGGGTGTTGCGCCTAGTGCTGGAACTGGACGGGGAGATCATCGAGAAGGCGGAGCCTCACATCGGTTATCTGCATCGCGGTGATGAGAAGATCGCGGAGAACATGCATTATAACCAGTTCGTGCCTTACACGGACCGGTTGGATTACCTCGCTCCTCTTGCGAATAATGTGGCCTATGCCTGTGCTGTCGAAAAATTAATGGGCTGGGAACTGCCACCACGTGGTCAGGCTCTGCGGGTGCTTTGTTGTGAGTTGGCCCGTATTTCATCCCACATGCTGGGAGTCGGAGTGTGCGCGATGGATGTCGGTGCGATGACGGTTTTTCTCTACACCTTCACCGAGCGGGAGAAGATTTATAACTTCTGCGAGCAGCTGACGGGGGCGAGATTCACCACTTCCTACACTCGAGTGGGTGGCCAGATCCGCGACATTCCGGAAGGGCTGGACAAAAAAATCCTGAGCTTCCTGGACGAGTGTGAGGGCACGATCGCGGAGATCGCTGGGCTGCTAAATAAGAATAAGATCTATCTGGAGCGGATGTGTGACGTCGGTACGATCAGCCGAGAGGATGCCATCAGCTACGGCATGACAGGCCCGAATCTCCGCGCCTGTGGGGTGGATCGGGATTTGCGCAAAGACTCCCCTTACCTGGGCTATGAGAAGTATGACTTCGACGTCCCGGTGGGCGAGAATGGCGATTGTTATGATCGCTACCTCGTGCGGATGGAGGAGATGCGTCAATCGATCAAAATCATCCGCCAAGTGCTCGCCGATTTCCCTGAGGGAGACATTAACGTGGTGAACACCAAGTCCATGCTTCCTGAAAAGGACCGCGTCCTGATGAGCATGGAGGAACTCATTCACCACTTTATCGTGGCGACGCAGGGCATTGAGGCGCCTGCAGGTGAGGTTTATTTCGCGGCGGAAAATCCAAAGGGAGAGCTCGGCTTTTACATTCATTCGAAGGGCGGCGGCGTGCCGAATCGCCTAAAGATCCGTGCCCCGTCTTTCGTAAATCTCGGCATCTGCGCCGAGCTTTTGAAGGGACATATGGTCTCCGATATTCCCGCCATCCTCGGCTCGCTCGATTTCGTGATGGGCGAGTGCGACCGCTAAAATTATTTCTAATCCCTGAATTTCTCTCAAGGTGAGCTCCAGAATTGAAGTCCCCAAGCCTCAGACTATTGACCGCAGCCGTTTGACCTACGTGAAGGGCGGGAGGCCGCTTTTAGTTAAAGTCCCCCACCCTGCGAAGGTGGATCGCAACCAGTTGAATTATCTCTTTTCGGGTGACTCCGAAGAGGTGGGTGGCATTGACATCCCGATGCCGGCAAAGATCGATGTGAGCAAGCTGGTTTACACCTTTGGCGATCGCGAAATCGTGGCGCCGAAGCCGGCTGTTATTGACCGGAACACGCTGGTCTATCTGTCGACTGGCGGAGTGATCCGCGCCCCCAAGGCTCGCCGGATTAACCGCGAGGAATTGGAGTATCTTCCGAAAAAGCTCACCATTATCGAGCAGAACGTGCATTCACCAGTGACACCGGGGCAGGTCAATTTCCCTCCGTTCGAGGTCACGCCTGAATTGGACAAGAAAGCCGATGAACGCATCGCGCAATATCCCGACGACCAGAGCAGATCCGCCGTTCTCCCTCTCCTTCACGAAGTGCAGCATAAGTTTGGCTTTATTAGCCCGGAGTCCATTGAGTGGGTCGCGGGCAAGCTGGATATTGCTGCAATTAAGGTCCTCGAGGTAGTTTCTTTCTACCCCGGTTTTCGACAGAAAGCTCCCGGCAAATTTCATGTGCGCGTTTGCCGCACTCTCTCCTGCGCGATGGGCGGATCGTATGAACTGATGGAGAAATTGTGCGAAATTACCGAAATCGATCGCTCGAAAGAAGACGGTCACAAGGACACCATTTCGGTGTCGCCCTGCGGAAACTACTCGGTGGAATTCGCGGAGTGTCTCGCATCCTGCGGAACTGCACCGGTCTGCCTGGTTAATGACGACTTTCACGAAGGAGTGACTGAGGAAAAAGCTCAGGCTCTTTTGGACAGCTACACCTCTTGATTCCCAACCTTCCTCCTGCCATGTCCGACATCAAATATCTCCCCGGCAAAGAACCCCACGCCAACGAACACCGTCTCATCTTCAAGAATGTTGACCGTGAAGGGTGGGATACCTCCATCGAGACCTACCTGAAGGATGGAGGCTACGAGATGCTCAAAAAGGGTCTCGGAATGGAGCCAAAGGCGGTAACGGAGCAAGTGAAAACCTCCGGCCTCCGCGGCCGTGGTGGTGCCGGTTTCCCAACCGGTATTAAGTGGGGATTCATCCCGCCCAATAACACCAAGCCAGTCTATCTCATCTGCAATGGCGATGAGTCTGAGCCAGGTACTTTCAAGGATCGCTACATCGTCCACCAGGATCCGCATCAGCTAATCGAGGGCATGGTAATCTCGGCATACGCGGTGGGGGCGCACACTGCCTATATTTACATCCGCGAAGAGTTTCCCGAGGCCGCGATCACGCTGGAAAAGGCCATCGCCGAAGCGAAGGAAAAAGGATTCCTTGGCAAAGATATTCAGGGCTCCGGCTTCGATCTGGAGATCTACGTCCACCGTGGTGCGGCGGCCTACATCTGCGGTGAGGAAACCGGCCTGATCGAGTCGCTTGAGGGCAAGCGCCCCTACCCACGAATCAAACCTCCCTACTTCCCCGCTGCGATGGGCCTCTACATGGCACCGACCATCGTCAATAACGTCGAGTCACTCTGCCACGTCGTGCACATCTTGCGTATGGGCGGCGATGAGTATGTCAAACTGGGCACACCGAGAAATTCCGGCACTCGCATTCTTTGTGTTTCCGGCGATGTTAAAAATCCGGGCTACTTCGAGGTGCAGGTGGGCAAGGTCACCTTCCGCGAACTGCTCTATGACATGTGTGGTGGACCGAAGGATGGACGCGAGTTTAAGGCGGTCATTCCTGGCGGCTCGTCCTCGAAGATTCTTCGTTGCAATGAGTCCTTCAAAATCGGTCGCGGAGATGATGCCAAAGACCTCTCCTTCTGGGACCTGCCTCTCGACTTCGATACCCTCGCTGCTGCTGGCTCGATGGCTGGCTCCGGCGGCGTGATCGTCCTAGATGATTCCCGTCGCATGTCTTGGGTGCTGAACAACATCACCCATTTCTATGCTCACGAATCCTGCGGCCAATGCACCCCATGTCGTGAGGGATCAACTTGGATGAAGAAGGTCTCCGACCGCATCGAAGGTGGCAAGGCGACCCCGCAAGATGTCGAAACCCTGGAGCAAATCGCCTATCAAATCGATGGCAAGACGGTCTGTGCCTTCGGCGAAGCAAGCGCTTGGCCGGTAGAAGCCATGATTGACAAATTCCGCGAGGAACTGGTCTCCGCGACCTCTGAGGACAACGACTTCAAGTCCGCCGAGAGAAAAGCGCAGGAAGAATTCATGTCCGCTGTCAACGTATGAAATTCCTCATCCTTTCCCTCGCCGCTCTCCTCGCGGCCTGCTCGCCGAATGTCTATGTCGTCGATGAGAATGGCTCCCCGCTGGAAGACGTCCGCATCATCCCACTTTCTCGCAGCCTCCAGCACAAGGCGGTTTTCACCAATGCCAAAGGTGAAGCCAAGGTAACCCAAGACATGCCTTACGTGACCGGCCTGCATGTTGCGAAGCCAGGCTATGTCATTCCTCCGGAGGTTAATTTCGACCTCCCCAAACCAATTAGGCTCGTCTTGAAAAAGCTTCCGCCGGGGTAGTGATTCATTCAGTAATGCGCCGCCCGGCTCATTATATCCACTTCTTTGCAGAGAGGGCCGCAATAGCGGCCCTTTCCCGTCTCGCACTTTTCGCAACAGAGAAACTGCGCATTGCAAGGCATCCAACGACAGTTGCGGTAGCGGATCGATTCACCACCACAGTAGGCGCATTTTGAAATCACCTTCGCGCCATCGGTGCGGTTCACCGGAACGCTGAGTCGTTCATCGAAGACGTAGCACTCGCCTTCATAGCCTTCGCCACGCACTGCTTCGTCCTTGCCGTAGGTGACAATGCCACCATCCAGTTGAAAGACGTCATTGAATCCCTCCTTCAGCAGGAAACCGCTAAATTTTTCACAGCGGATCCCACCCGTGCAGTAAGTCAGGATCTTCTTTCCTTCCAGCTCGGCACGGTGATCGCGCACCCACTTCGGCAGATCGCGGAAGCTTGGGACATCCGGCAGGATCGCACCTGCAAACCGCCCGATCTCCCACTCGTAATCGTTCCGCGCATCTAGAATTACCACGTCCTCTTCCTTCATGGCCTTCCGCCATTCTTCCGGCTTGAGATGAGTCGCGGTAAGATCCTCGGGAGTGAAATCCTCTTCGCCGAGATCCAGAGTGACCACTTCCTCACGCACCTTGATCGACATCTTGGGGAAGACGTGCCCCTCCTCCTGATCGATCTTCCAGGCAATACCCGCCGTCACTGGGTCAGCATCTAGCACCCTACGATACTCCGCACAATTTCCGACCGTGCCTGAGACGGTCCCATTGATCCCTTCCCTCGCGATAAGAATCCGTCCTTTGAGTGCGAGCCGTCGACAAAGGTCACGATGCTCCGCCGCATACGTTTCCGGATCGGCGATGCGGGAGTATTTGTAATAAAGCAGGACCTCGTAGGGAGAATTCATGGCGAACCGGCATTTAGCATGGATCACCCTGACAAATCCAGTTTCGCGATACGATTCCTTCCCAGTGCCTGAGGCCTGATTTACCCTGACGCGCTTGCATTTCCAGTCATAAACTCTCAGCTCCAGCTACCCTTTTCGGGATTGGGTCGGACCTGCTTTGTGGCACTTGTCAAAGCGGTCCGGTTCTGTAGTGTCATCACGAAGCTGGAAGTGAGCGTTCTTTTAATCGATTTTGACGAAGGAATTCTCGCTCCCTAATTCTGAAAAGGAGACAACAGGAACAGATGACGACGTTTTTCACATTGATGCATGCAAAGGTCACGCGGCCCGGAATGCTTCCGTCATCCTGACGCGAACTCCCCCTCCACCCTTCTCAAAAAATCCACATCCGAAAATCCCGTGCCCGATAAAGTTGTCCCTCCGAATGCCCGCCAGATCGACCGCTCGAAAGTCAAATACCAGCCTGTAGCCCTCGCTGCCAAAGGAACCGATGCATCCGGGTATCCGCCCGCTGAGAAAATCACTCCGCCTTCGCCGCAGAAGGTCAATTATCGCTTTATCCATTATCTCAATGAACTCCCGACTCCGGAAAGTAATACCGCGCCGGTGATCGAGCCAAAATCGACCACCAAGGCATCGGAGTCCACCGCTCCCGCTGCGGAATCTTCCAATGAGTCCCCCGCCCGGCCTGTCTCCACACCGCTTCCGGAAGATGATGCGGCTGCGGTTGATCAACTGGGCCGCAAATACGCCGAGCTTAAAGCCGAACTCGGCAAGGTCATCATTGGTCAGGAGGATGTCATCGAAAAACTCGCGATCTGCCTTTTCGCCCGTGGCCACGGGCTCCTCATGGGTGTGCCGGGTCTCGCCAAGACCCTCCTCGTCTCATCGGTCGCGGAGACTCTGGATCTAGGCTTCAACCGTATCCAGTTCACGCCCGACCTCATGCCGGCTGACATTTCCGGAACGGACATCATTCAGGACAGTGGCGATGGCCGCCGCGAGTTTGAGTTCGTCAAGGGACCCGTTTTCTCAAACATCGTCCTCGCAGACGAGATCAACCGTGCTCCTGCAAAGACCCAGTCTGCGATGCTCGAGGCCATGCAGGAACGCCACGTTACCGTGCTGGGCCGAACTTATCAGCTCGATGCCCCCTTCTTCGTCCTGGCGACGCAAAACCCCGTCGAACAGGAAGGCACCTACCCTCTGCCTGAGGCTCAATTGGACCGTTTCATGTTCCTCATCAACGTCGATTATCCGACTGCCGACGAGGAACGCCGCATCGCCCGTGAGACTACCGGAGTCGATAAGCCGATGCTCAAGGCCCTCCTCACCGGTGAAGAAGTCCTGCAATACCAGGCTCTTGTCCGCCGCGTGCCCGTTCCGGACCACATCTATGATTACGCGGTCGAGATCGTCCGCCGCACCCGCCCGGATTCTCCGGATGCGCCAGAGTGGCTGAAGGAATTTGTGGGCTGGGGTGCCGGTCCTCGTGCCGTTCAGTATCTCATTCTCGGCTGCAAGGCTCGCGCCGCGCTACGCGGCACCTACATGGCCTCATTGGAAGACATTGAAGCCGTCGCCGAGTCTGTCCTCAGCCACCGGGTTCTCATCAATTTCGCCGCTGAATCGCAGGGCATGACCGCTCAAAAGATCGTGGCCCGATTGGTCGAGGAAATGCGGGATGATGTCTAAGCTTCACCGGATCTGACTGGTCTCATCACCGGCACCGCGCATGAAATATTCCTTTCTCGATACCGACGTCCTCGCACGTCTTGGCGCGATTCCTATGGAATCACGCTTCCCCATGGTCGGCAGTGTCGCCGGACGTCACCGCTCGCCGCACCGGGGATCATCGGTAGAGTTCGCGGAATACCGGAAGTATGTCCCGGGCGATGACACTCGCCGCCTGGACTGGAAGGCCTATGCACGCTCGGACCGCTACTACATCAAGGAATTCGAGGCCGACACCAATCTCCGCGCTTACTTCGTGGTCGATTCCTCAGCCTCCATGAATTTCTCCTCCGGCGATCATCCCACCAAGATCGACTTCGCTCGCCGGATTGCGGCCACCTTGTCCTACCTCATCGTAAACCAAGGTGACTCTGCTGGACTCTCCTGCTGTAACGAGAAAATCCATCTCGAGATTCCACCCAGCCGACGCGCCGCACAGCTCCAGGCTATTTTTGAGTCGCTCGAAAACCTCGAACCCACCGGTGAGACCGGTCTCGTCCAGGCGCTCCATCAGGTTGCTGAAAAAATCCAACAGCGCGCCCTCGTCGTCATTCTTTCGGATCTTTTCGTTGATCCGGATGACCTTTCTAAGGCCCTTCAGCACCTCCGCTTCCGGAAGCATGACATCGCGATGTTCCACCTACTTGATCCACAAGAGGTCGATTTTCACTTCGAACGGCCGCACCGCTTCGTCGATATCGAAGACGGCTCCGTGGTGGTCGCGGAGCCGAATCTCATCGCTGATGAATATCACGCCGCCCTCACCGAGTTTCTCGAAAAGGTTGAGACGAAGTGCCACGATGTCCACGCGGATTACCATCTCCTCCAGACCAGCGCGAACTATGAGGAAATCGTTTCAGACTTTATCACCGCACGTCTCACCTCGAAACGCTGACCCCACCCTCCACTCTTGAGCTTCCTTTCCAAATCGATCCTTTGGGGTCTCTTCGCCGCCGCCATTCCGGTGATCATTCACCTGCTGAATCGGCGGCGCTTCCGCACCGTGAAGTGGGCTGCCACCACTTTTCTTTTGAAAGCCTCCCGCGAATCACGTGGGAAGAAAAAGCTGAAGCACTTCCTCATCCTGGCCTGTCGCGCCCTCGCCATCGGTGCCCTCATCTTCGCGGTGGCCCGGCCACTTGTTGGCGGATTCTTCGGCTCCGGCGGTGGCTCGGTCAATACCGTCGTCCTCGTTCTGGACCGCTCTGCCAGCATGGAACTCCGCAGCGGTGACGGCGAACCCAGCCATCGTGAATCCGTCATTACGAAAGTTGCCGAGGCGATCGAAACCATCGGCTCACCCCGCCTTCTCCTCCTTGATTCCGCCACCGGGGAGATCATTGATGTCCCCTCCCCAGATGCCCTCCCGGAACTCTCCACCACCATCGCGACTGATACCCAGGCTGACATTCCTGCCCTCGTAAACCGGGCGGTGGCCTACCTCGATGAAACCCAGCCCGGAAAGTCGGAGATCTGGATCGCCTCTGATCTCCAGCGCGGCGATTGGAAGCCCTCCGATTCGAAGTGGGGTGCCATTCGCGCAAACATCGAAGCCCTAGCGACCAAGACAAAGCTCCGCATTATCACACCGGGTGAATCAGAAAAACTGAATTACGCGATCGAGCTTCTCGCCTCCCGCAGGGTCGAGAATGACCTCTTCCTCGACCTCCGTATCTCGCGAAACAAGGACGTCGGTGCCTCCGCCGTGCCGGTCACTTATTCCATCAAGGGAAACCGCACTTCCGAACGCGTGACCGTCACCGGCCAGGAAGTCCGCTTCCAGATTCGTCGCCCGCTCACTGATGCCGATGAAGAGGGCTACGGGTGGGTCGGTCTCCCGTCCGATAACAACCCGCGAGACAATGCCGCCTACTTTGCCTTCGGTGGAGAGGCCGAGGTCACCTCATGGATCGTCGCCGAAGACGCGACCTCCGAATCCGCGGAATTCCTTCGCAAGGCCGCCGCTCCCAGCTTCGAGAAATTCACCGCAGAGATCATCACCCCGGCGGAGCTGGACCGCATTGACTGGCCCTCTACCTCACTGATCGTCTGGCAGGCTCCTCTGCCCACTGATCAGGCTGCGATTGACCTCACCGAGTTCATCCGCACCGGTGGCTCGGTCATTTTCTTTCCGCCGGAAACGAGCTCTCCTGATGTCTTTCTCGGCCTTTCCTGGGGTGGCATTGAAGAGGCCCCGGACGAGGAGTTCTTCATCTCAACTTCATGGATTAAGGATGACGGCCCATGGCGAAACGGCATCGATGACACCATCATGCCCCTTGATCAACTCCGTGCGGTGAAGCGTCGCGCCATCCAGGGTGACGGTTCCGAACTCGCCGAGTGGGATGACAATTCCCCCCTTCTCGTCCGGCATATCGAGGAAGCTGGCACCATGATTTTCATCGGCACCCGTGCGGATGATCGTTGGTCGAACCTCGAATACACCGCCCTTCATCTCGTCGCCATCCAGCGCATGATCCAACAAGGCACCGACCGCCTTCACGCTGGCTACCGTGCCCTTGCGGGGAGTGACCAGGCGCAAACCGCCGATGACGAAGCCCGCCAGCGGGTCGATACCTTCGAGGACTTCGAAGCCTCTGCCGGAGCCCTACGCGGCGGAGTTTACCGAATGGGCCAGCGACTCGTGGCGGTCAATCGCCCCTCTGCTGAAAGTGATCCCGAAAGCCTCGATGGGGAGGTCCTTGGCAAGCTCCTGGAGGGTACGGAATATTCCCTCTTCACGAATGATGACAGCAAGGACGATCTCGTCAGCGAAGCTTGGCGTTTCTTCCTCGCCCTCGTTCTTCTTTTCCTCCTCGCGGAAGCCATTCTCAGCCTCCAGCCAAAGCCCAAAGGCCCTCCTCTCGCCACCGGAGCAAAGTCCACCAAAGCTGGTAAATCCGCCTCAACTCCGCCGACCTCACAAACGAATACCGCCTCGTGAAGCATTTTAATCTCGGACCCCTCCACTTTCAGGCCGGCACCTGGACCATCGTCCTCATCGTCGTGGTCCTCATCGCCACCACCTACCTCGGCGTTACTGCTGTTCGACGTTCCGCACGCCCGGGTCGCACCGGTATTCTGGAGGCCATCCGCTTCCTCTGCGTGGCTTTCACCTCACTCATGCTTCTCGGCCCGGAATGGCGCACGGTGCAGGAATCCGACCTCCAACCGGAAATCGCCATCATCTGGGATGAATCCCTGTCCATGACCACCGAGGATGCCGAACGTCCCGACTCGGTGAAAGGATCCGAAGCCATCCTGACCCGTCAGGAACTGGTGAAGCGTCTCCTCGATACCGAATTTTGGACGACCTTTGAAGAAGGCGGGAAGAATACCGTGACTCGCAGCTCTTTTGGAAAGCCAGATGAGAATGCCACCGAAGTCCAGCGCTCCATGACGGGCACTGATATCGATGCTGCCCTCACTGCCACCTTGAAGTCCGGCCAAAACCTCCGCGCCGCCATTTTCATCGGCGACGGGGATTGGAACGATGGCAATACCCCGGTCACCGCCGCCCAGCAGTTTCGCCTTAAGAATGTCCCCCTCTACACCCTCGCCACCGGTAGTGACAAACGCATCCCGGACCTCGATCTTGAGTCCGTCAGCGCTCCCACCTACGGCATCGTCGGTGAAAATGTCCAGATCCCCTTCACCATTCAATCCTCCCTCGGTCGTGACGTCCGCACCCAGGTCCGCATTAAGAGTGACTCTGGAAAAGAACGCATCAAGGACATCACCATTCGCGCAAATTCCACCCACTACGATTCCCTCCTCTGGCGCATCGAAAAGGAAGGTGCAACCAAGCTCTCCCTCACCCTCCCCGTCGCGAATGGTGAGCTCATTCAGTCCAATAACTCCCGCGATTTCGTCATTGCCGGAAAGCCTGAATCGATCCGCGTTCTAGTCATCGATACCCTCCCGCGTTGGGAATATCGCTTCATCCGCAACGCCCTCTCGCGCGACCCTGGCGTCACCCTGGACTGCCTCCTCCTCCACCCCGCCCTCGGCAAGGGTGATGGGCCGAATTATATCCAGGAATTCCCCGAAAAGCTCGAAGACCTTCAGAAATACGATGTCGTTTTCGTAGGCGATGTCGGCATTGGCGAGGGCCAACTCACCGTCGCACAGGCGGACCTGATTAAAGGACTCGTCGAGAGCCAGGCCAGCGGTGTCGTCTTCCTCCCCGGACCGCAGGGAAATCAATTCACCCTCAGCGATTCCGCCCTTGGCGATATCATCCCTGTCGTCACCGATGAGGATCATAAGGAAGGATTTACCGAGGCCATCCCTTCCGCAATGCGCCTCACCCCGGAGGGCGAAAAATCCCTTCTTACCATGCTCGGCGATGACGAGCGTGAGAATGAAAACATCTGGCGAGACCTCCCCGGTTTCTACTGGCAGGCTCCCATCAAAAAGGCCAAATCCGGCAGCACCATTCTCGCCGTCAATGACAACCGCCGAAACTCATCGGGACGCCTTCCTATCATCGTGACCTCCCGTGCAGGGAGCGGAAAGGTCCTCTACATGGCGATCGACTCCGCCTGGCGCTGGCGACGTGGCGTGGAGGACCTCTATCACTACCGATTCTGGGGCCAGGTCGCCCGCTGGATGTCCTACCAGCGAAACATGGCGGCTGGCGAGCGCGTCCGCCTCTTCTTCACACCCGAACGACCAAAGCCCAGCGGCCTTGTACAGCTCTCCGCCAACGCCTTCGATGCCAATGGCTCCCCGCTCGCCAGCGGCGTGCTGGCCGTCGAACTTCTCGCCCCCGATGGCACCGCCACCAAGATCGAGCTCAGCAAGGACGAGACCGCTTGGGGAGCCTTCAGTGGTCAGTTCAAAGTCACCCAACCCGGCGAGTGGAATCTCAAGGCCTCCATCCCCAGTGAGCCCGCCGCCTTCGTCGAGACCAAGATCATTTCCCAGAGCGATACCCTCGAAAAAACCGGACGTCCTGCCCGCTTCGAGGTCCTCGAGGAAATGGCCAAGATTTCCAAAGGCCGCCTTGTCACCCCCGGTCAACTCGATGAACTGGTGAAGGAAATCAATGCCCTCCCTGAGCCGCAACCGCTAGTCACGAGCGTGAAACTCTGGGCAAACTGGATTGCCCCTGCTCTCCTGATTCTCCTCCTTTCCATCTTCTGGATCGGTCGGAAACTGAACGGCACGTTCTAATCAAAACTCTTTCGCGTCTTCCACGCATAGGCGAAGAATCCCAGCCCGATCGCGATCATGAAGTAGGAGTAGAACTGCCCCTTCGTTACCCCGAGGATGAGGCTGTGATCCGGCTGGCGGACATTCTCCACCAGAATCCGGAAGATCGCGTAGAGCACGAAAAAAGTCCCCGTGAGCACCCCGTGCCACATCTTCGTAAAGCTCCTGCGCATCCAGAAGAGCAGGAGAAAAAGCACGAGCCCCTCCAAAATCCCCTCGTATAGCTGCGAAGGATGCCTTGCCGGGATGTGATTTCCCAAGGCCTCCAGAACCGCTGGATTCTCTCGCGCGATGGGCTCGATCTGATTTTCAAAAACCGCCCGGCTCACCGTGAAATCCCCCTTCCCGATGGAGTAATCCGAAACGATCTGCCCCACTCCATCCGGATCGACCGTTGCCGCTTCAAAGAGCGCACTCTCCAGATGATCCTGATTCGCAGCCGGGTCGAAGAGCGCTTTTGGGAACTTCACCGCATACCAATTCGAGGCCGCAGTGTAAGTCCCGTAAAGCTCGCCATTGATAAAGTTCGCCACACGACCGAAGAACACTCCCAGCGGGGCCACCACCACCATTCCGTCACCCAAAGCGGCCCAGTTCACCTTGTTTTTCCAAGCGTAGAAGAGCAGGAAAAACATGATGCCCAGGATCCCTCCGTGAGAGGACATCCCGCCATCCCAGACTCGCACGATACTCAGAGGATCGTTCAAGACTGCTCCGATTCCTTCGCGCGGAATCATGTAGAAAATCACATAGCCCAACCGCCCGCCAAGGAAGACCCCAAAGACTGCAGCATAGGTAATGACGTCCGCCACCTTCTCCTCAGTCACCACGTAGAGATTCCGACGCGCCAAGCGCCCCAGAATGAGAAAGGCCGCCAGAAATCCGGCCACATAAGACAGCCCATACCACCGCAGCTTGATCTTCTCGGAAATTGAGAAAATCACCGGATCGAGGTCATGCACATAAGTCGCCAGTGTGGGGAAAGAATCAAGCACACCCGGACTTCATCCCATCCGCCTCCCCTTCGCAAGCCCCGCTTCATAGCGCTCGCAAAACTAAGCTTCTTGCGACCTCTGGAATGGTGCCAGTGTGCTCGGCCACGTAGAGAGCCAATCAAGAGGGGTAGAATCGTATCAGTGACGTTTCCGTCACGCTGGGATCGAGAATTCCCGGCAACTCCTGTGCCGAACACTATTTATTGGGATCAGCAATTCTTTCCGAGTGGCGAAATTCTGTGCCTCCCCTACCCTCGGATGAAACTGATATGAAGAAACATCGGGTGATTATTGTGGGAGGCGGATTTGCGGGGATGAATTGTGCGAAGTCGCTGGCTGGTGATGATCGCTTTGAGGTCATCCTCCTAGATCGACAAAACCATCACCTCTTCCAGCCTCTTCTTTACCAAGTGGCCACGGCCTCGCTCTCGGCAGTGGAGATCGCGCGATCCCTGAGGGCGGTTCTGGCGAAAGCAGTCAATGTCTCCGTCCTCCTTGGCGATGTCACCCAAATCGACGAAGAAACGAAAACCGTGATTACCAGACATGGGGAGTATTCTTATGACTCACTGGTTCTGGCTGCGGGAGCACGGACTTCGTATTTCGGGAAGGATGACTGGGCGAAGCACACCTTTGGCCTGAAGTCGTTGGAGGATGCCCGTTCGATTCGTCATCAGGTTTTGAGCGCTCTCGAGAAGGCCGAACGGACTGGCGATAAGGAAGAAGAACGCCGGTTGATGACAGTGGCCATCGTAGGCGGAGGGCCGACCGGAGTGGAGCTGGCGGGAGCCTTTTCTGATTTAGTAAGAAGAGCACTGAAGGAGGATTACCGGAGCATCGAAGTCGCAGATTTCCGCATCGTTTTGATTCAATCAGGTGACCGATTGCTGAAGTCATTCTCGTCGGAGCACTCCGAATACACGCTGGAGCGTTTGAAGAAATTGGGAGTCGAAGTCATCCTCGGAACCCGGGTGGATGATGTGCAGGAACGACGCCTTCATCTTAAGGACGGACGATGGATCGAAGCTGAGACCATGATCTGGGCTGCAGGAGTCGCGGCTTCCGAACTCACAGAAGAACTGAAATGCCCGTGCGACCGCGGTGGACGGATCGAAGTGCTCCCGGACCTCTCGGTGCCCGGTCATCCGCACGTCTTTGCAGCCGGGGATTTGGTGAAATTGACTGATTCCGATGGCAAGGAGGTCCCGGGGCTCGCTCCGGCCGCGATGCAGATGGGTAAGCACGTCGCGAAGGTACTCCAGGAGGACCTCCGACTGAAAACGACCCGCTACGCTGATCGCTATCTGGAGCTCCGCCCGGCCTATCGCTATAAGGACAAAGGCATCATGGCCATCATTGGAAAAAACGCGGCAGTCGCGCAGGCCGGAAAGATGAAACTGCAAGGCTTCATGGCCTGGCTGGCCTGGCTCTTCATCCACCTCGCCTTTTTGGTCGGCTTTAGGAACAAGCTGGCGGTTCTTCTCTCCTGGGCATTTTCCTACCTCTTCGACAAGCCGGCGGCGCGCGTATTTTCGATCGAGCAAGGTCAGCCGGAGGCTCCCGAGGAAGATCAGACGATTTCCTGACGAATCTCCCCGATTTGTTCGATACCCAGCTCGACAACATCCCCAACTTTCAAGTAGCGGGGAGGATTCATCCCCATCCCTACTCCTCCAGGAGTGCCGGTAGAGATCACGTCTCCTGCATGCAAGGTCATGAACCGGGAGATGTAGCTCACGAGCTTTCGGACCGGAAAAATCATATCGGCCGTATTGCTGTCCTGTCTGATCTCACCGTTCACCTTGCTCCAGATGCGGAGACATTGCGGATCTGGAATTTCAGAAGTCGAGACGATACGCGGACCCGCCGGGCAAAAACCATCATGACTCTTACCTTTAGTCCACTGTCCCTCGTGCTCTTTTTGCCAGGATCGCTCGGAGTAGTCACAAAGAACGGTATAGCCTTGAATATAATCCATCGCGCGCTCCTCCGGAACTTGCTTGGCAGTCTTTACAATGACGACCCCTAACTCGACCTCGTAGTCGAGTTTTTCAGATCCGGATGGCATTGCCAGAGGGGCAAATGGAGCGGCCCAACTCCTCGGAGCCTTTTGAAAAAGAACCGGTTCACGGGGAAGATCACTGCCGAATTCACGAGCGTGGGCAGCGTAATTTTGCCCAACGCAGATGATCATCGAGGGCTGCGGGAGAATATCCATAATGTAAAACTACAGAATCGCCGATCTGACTCAATCCGGAAGAAGGCGGTTTGATTCCCATCGTTTCCATCGACATCTCATTAATTAATAAGCCCTCAGCGAGATAAGCCTGACGTTTCCAGCAACCTCAAATCTTCGATAGCTCCCAGAAATCGATCAAAGTTTAGCTTTGAGTTCGAAGTTGAATAATCACTTAAAGACAAAGAGTTGTGGCATATTTATCTCCAGATTCGTCATGCGCATCTCGCGGAGAGTCATGTTTTTTGATCAAAATGAGATCTTTCTTGTCACTCCAGCGGCAAGACACGGTATTTTCACATGAACGAATATTCAGTTCCGTTTTTTGAATTCTTCCTTGAACCAATTGCTTGAAGTGACTACTCAAAATCCACCCACTACCATCTCATGAAATCTTCTTGGATCTTAAAAATCTTAGCCTCGTCGGCCCTTCTTGTTAGCTGCGGAAACCATTTTGAACTCAGCGGATATAAATTCCGAACAAACGCCGCCATGACCGCTACCTTGGGCGGAGTAGGCTGGAAATCAAAAGCCGGACACAACACCTTTGACCCTTGGGTCAGCCCACAGCTGAGTGGTATTCCGATCAAAATCATCGACGAACGAGAGATGGGAACAGACCTTAGCAGTCAATTCAAAGTCGAGGGAGGTGCCAGTCACTCTGGAGTCACAGGAGAAGGGAAAGTCGACCGCTACAAGAGGGTGATTCGGCAGGGAAACTATCAGGTCTTAAGTATCTTGGATCGCGAACTTCTAGCCCGACGGATTGAGCAGCTTCCGCCTCGACAACTAGCCCCTCTCAAGGAAAAGGATGGGCGAGTGATCACATCCGTGGTCATCGTCTTCGATCATTCCGAGGATTCCGAAAGAAAATTGGATATTGAACTCAATGCCAGTGTCGCCGCTCAACTTGTAGGTAACTCATCGGATCCCAAGATAAAAATCACATCAAAAACCGGTCGAAAGCGGACCATTCGGATCGCGGATGGATACCGAATTGGCTATGAAACTTCACGGATCGAGTGGAATTCAACAAACCCGAATCAAATTAAGTCGATCCGCCCTGACAAAATCGGATGGGACCTTTGGCGTCGATAACAACCATTAGAACCAAAGCCCCTCCTAGTTTATGAAGAAATTCTTCCGACCAACTCACCTGCTTCTTCTCACATGTTTCACGGCATGCCTTAGCTGCTCTCCCTCACTCCCAAAGGTAACGAGAGAACGATTTCCGCTAACCCCAGAGACAAGAGAACAAAAGACATCCCCCTTCATGGGGATGGGTCTGCATGTCATCCCTCATAACGAACACGGCATCTATAATTTCAAAGACACCAAAATCTCGCAAGAACAACATCTTGAGCTTCTTTTTGAGAAGCTGAGAAAAAACCGTAAGGTTTCCCGCATCGCGATTTTCTGCCACGGGGGACTCAATACTCAGGGGTCATCGAGGAAATCGGGCGAACAAATTTGCCGGGAAATGATCGAACAATCGGGCGGGAAAATCTTCCCGATCGCTATCACTTGGCGCTCCGGTTTCGGCACTACCTACAAGGACAGCCTTTTCAAAGTGAGAGCGGGGCTCCAATCTGGCACTCTTCTCACGAAAGCATGGACCACGACTGGCGGAATCCTTTGGAAATTTCCTTCTGATCTGATAAGCGGATTTTCGCGAGCACCTCAGGATGGATTAACCAGTATCCACAACACCATTCAAAATTGGGAC
>CALBVA010000043.1 GCA_937969125.1 uncultured Verrucomicrobiales bacterium
GGCAGCGATCTTCCGAAGTTCGAACAACTCTGGCCCGCTGACCTACAGATTATTGGCAAGGACATCCTCGTCCCCGCGCACGCCATTTACTGGCCCTGCATGCTTCACGCGATAGGTTTCGAATCGTCCGATATGCCCACACTCCTGGTCCACGGATTCTGGAATATTAAAGGCGACAAAATGTCGAAAACCCTTGGCAACATCGTGGATCCGGACGAGCTGGCCGATGAATTCGGCCCGGAAACTCTCCGCTATTATCTCTGCCGTGACATCCGCTCCGGAAAGGACAGCGATTTTGACATCGACCGTCTTGTCATGCTCTTCAACACCGAGCTCGCCAATGACCTTGGCAATCTCCTGAACCGGTCGATCAACATGACGAAGGGATTTTGTAATTCCACCATCAGCCCGACCGATACCACTGATGAAGGAGACATTGCCCTCCGGGAATCATTGGCGAAGTGCACCGCCGACTACCGAAGCGCGATGGAAAATTGCGAGGTGAGCGAGGCGCTGCAGGCCATCAACAACCACGTCACTCATTGCAATGGCTACTTAGAACGGAACAAGCCATGGGAGATGAAGAAGGATGAGAGCAAGCTGCCTCGCGTTGGCGAGGTCCTCAGCCACACCGCCGAGTCCTGCGCACATCTGGCACTCCTCCTGCGGCCAATCCTCCCCGCTGCCGCTGAGAAAATTTTTGGCCAGCTGAACAAACCAGACCTAGGTAAACTAACCATCGATCAGCTGAAATGGGGCCTTCTGGAAGCCGGCCATCAGACAGGAAAGCCGAAGCCGGTCTTCCCTAGGATCCAGATCGAGCCTGCGGAGTGATCTATTTCCCTTCGACCCTCTAAAATTCTTGACTCCCCTGCGGACAACTCCTATTCCCCGCCCCTCCAACGAACCTTTTTCCCTTACGATCATGGCAACTACCGAAGTTATCCTCCGCGAAAAAATCGACAACCTCGGCGCCGAGGCAGATGTCGTCAAAGTGAAAGCCGGCTTTGCCCGCAACTTCCTCATCCCAAAAGGCAAGGCCTATGAGGCAACCAAGGGGAACCTCCGCCAGATCGAGAACCTTCAGACCTCCCGCGTGAAGCGTGAAGCCGAAGAGCTAGCCAGCGCACAAGACCTCGCTGGAAAAATTTCCCGCCTCAAGCCCAAGTTCACCCTCGATCTTGGCAAGGGTGGCAAGGCCTTCGGATCTGTCACTTCCATCGATATCCAGAAGCATCTGGAGGAAAAAGGATACACCGTGGACCGCCACGCCATCCAGCTGGACAAGCCGATCAAGACCACCGGTAAGACCGACGTGGAGATCAAGCTGCACTCCGAGGTCAATGCCTCCCTCACCGTGACCGTCGAGGCCACTGAGGACGCAGCTGCGGAGTAATTTCCCCAGATTAGACTCTCCAAAGCCCGACCGTTTCGCGGTCGGGTTTTTTTGTCGTCTTTTTGTCGTTTGCCTGCGGCCCATTGCCAGTCAAAATCCCTCGCGAATGATCGGTGTGCTTGATTCCGGCTTCGGGGGACTTTCCGTTCTCCGGGAAATCCGCGCGCTCCTCCCGGATCGCCCGGTTAACTACATCGGCGACAACGCCTGGTGCCCCTACGGCACTCGTTCCGTCGAAGAAATTACCGAACGGGTGTCCACCCTCACCTCTCGTCTGATCTCAGAAGGAGCAGAGGTCATTGTCCTCGCCTGTAACTCCGCCACCATTGCCTCCATCGAGATTCTGCGGGACCGCTTTGACCTCCCTTTCGTAGGCATGGAACCCGGCGTAAAACCAGCAGCCGCGATCAGCCGAACCGGGGTCATCGGAGTTTTAGCAACAGAAGTCTCTCTCCGCGGCGACAAGTATCAGGAACTCATTTCCACCCACGCCGGTGAGGTAGAGGTTATTTCGCAGCCGTGCCCTCGCTTCGTGGAACTGGTCGAAGCCGGAATCCTTGAAGGACCGGAGGTAGAGGCGGCCATCGACCTCTACACGAAGGACATGATGGCCCGAAATGCCGACACCCTGATTCTGGGGTGCTCCCATTATCCATTCCTAAAACCCGCTCTCATCAGTCGGCTCCCCTCACACATCTCATTTGTCGACACTGGTGATGCCATCGCCCGACAGGTGGGGCATCTGTCCCGTGGCACCTCTCTAGATGCCACCGTAACCATTGAGACCTCCGGAGATCCGGATCAATTCAACCGCGTCCTCGCAAAGCTCACTCCCGAGATCGAGGCCCACTGCCAAGCTCTCCATCTCGCATGAAATTTCTCCCTCTGATCTCAGCTATCGTTCTCGCCATCGCCCTGATCTTCCTACTCTGGAAGAGACCGGAGAATCTGGAGCAATCCCGCGCGCTGGAAGATGCGGGAACAAAGGCCGCCATCGATCCGGTTCCAGAGGAGGAACTCATTCCCCCACCGACACATGACTACTACCGCGAGGGCACTCGCACGCCGGATGGCACAGGAAAGTATTATCTCGGACGCGAAATCGCGCAGGTCATGGGTCACCCTGCCATCAACTGGCTGGAGCGCCCCGCCCGAATTCAAGAGGAGAATCCCGTCCGCGCCGTCGATCTCCTGGAGCTACCGGAGGATGCCGTAATCGCGGATATTGGCGCGGGCTCAGGCTACTACACCTTTCGCCTCGCGATGAAGCTGGAAAAAGGACAGGTCATCGCAGTCGATATCCAGCAGGAGATGCTCGATTTCCTGGAAGGTCGAAAGGAGATGCTGGGACTGAAAAATGTCTCCTCCCACCTCGGCAAGATTCACGATACCCGTCTCCAGCCGGAGTCCATCGATGCCGCCCTAATGGTGGATGCCTATCACGAGTTCTCCCATCCCTACGAAATGATGACCTCCATCGTCCGCGCCCTGAAGCCCGGCGGCCAGGTCATCCTCCTCGAGTATCGGGCCAATGACCCCCGTCATAATATTAAGCCACTCCACACCATGAGCCAGGAACAGGTCAAAAAAGAGATGGCGGTAGTTGGCCTGGAATTTGAGAAGACTCACGATGATCTCCCCTGGCAACACCTCATGATCTTTCGCAAACCCCTGGGCCAATGACTCCTCCCCCGAACTGGCTGGATCCCTCGCGCCCCTACCTGCTCGGAATTTCCGGCGGGCGTGATTCCATCTTCCTGCTGCATTGGCTCAGGGAACATGGCTTTGAAAAGATCACCTGCTGCCACCTGAATCATGGACTCCGTGGCGACGAGTCAGATGGGGATGAGCAATTTCTCAGGAACCTCATTGGAGAGAAGCTGATCTGCGAAAAGCGGGAACTCTCCCGCATAGCCTCGGAATCCAAAACCTCCCTCGAGACCGCCGCCCGCCACGCTAGGCATGACTTTTTCCGTCAATGCTCCCGGCAGACCGGAATCACGGAAATCCTTCTCGCCCATCACGCCGAAGATCAGGCTGAGACCGTCCTTTTTAATTTACTGCGAGGCTCGGCAGCACCACGGGGAATGAAGCCGGTCCGCTCGATGAACGGCTTCACCATCCTGCGACCGATGCTCGAGATCCGGCGGGTGGAAATTGATCAATACCTCAGTCATCGTAAAACTCCCTTTCGCGAGGATTCCACGAACGCGATGGCAATCGCGACCCGGAATCGACTGCGCAACGAAGCCCTCCCCCTCCTCTCAGAGATTCTAAATCGCGACCCCGTGCCTGCCTTATTGCGTTCGGCTGCGTTTTCCGCTGAACAGGAGGCATTCATGGATTACTCACTAGCCGAGGTCCGTCTTCTCGATCCGCAGGGACGCATCCACCTCCCCACCCTTCGGGATCTCCATCCCGCACTGCAAAGTCATGCCTTGCACCGCTACCTTTTTGAAGCTGGGGTCCCGGAAATTTCTTCCAATCTGATCCAACGGGCTGCCATCTTGATCTCCTCCAGCGCAGCGCCTTCTCTCAACCTGCCCGGTGGACGGCGCTTGCGTCGAAAGGAATCCCGGCTCTTTATATCGGAGTGAAACGTCCCGCCACTCTCCTTTTGCTCTGCCTCTTGTTCTTCGGTAGCAGTTGTGGATTTTTTAAAAAAAACAACAACTCACCGGAGAATAAAAAGAAGGTGAATGTTGCAGAAAAGCGTATCATTGGAAGAATTGCCTCGGTTTCACAGACTGGCGACTTCGTCCTGATTCAGAAATACGGCCCCGGCATGCTTCCAACTGAATCGCTTTTCCAATCCCGTGGAGAAGAAAACCGAACAGCCTCCCTCCGCCCTTCCGGCGAGCGGATTCGCGATTTTTTTGCTGCAGACCTCATCAGAGGCACTGTTAGAAAGGGAGATGCCGTGATCGCCTACCCCGACCCAAAAGTGGACGAAGAGGACGGGGAAGATCCCCCAAATAAATCAGCAGCCGACCGTCCGACAGAGGATGGCTCCGCACCGGCAGCTTCAGAATCCCCGGTGCCCAACTCATCCGAAACCATGGATTAAAACCCAACTACAACGGGCATCAACATTATCAGGACGGGTTTAATTTGAAAAAATAAGTAATTTTGACTTGGAAGATTTACGAAATTCAAGGTAATGTCTTCACCGAAGCTGCTGGGCATTCCGTAATGTCCACAAAACCCGAAAGTCGTAATATAATGAAATCCAACACCGTCAGCCCCGCAGGCTCCAAAGAGGTCGATGCAGATCGTCTTGCCGACTTTGTGCTCATGACGCAGCGATCCTGCATCCTAAATCTTTCCAGCGAGCTGAACCGGGGCAACCTTTCATTCCCTCAGTTCTTCCTCCTGACCTACCTTTCGAGCGAGGATTACCTGACGATGTCGGCAATCGCGAAAAAGATGGGCCACTCCACGGCAGCAGCAACTGGATTAGTTGACCGGCTGGAGAAGCTCGGCTTCGTCGAGCGGGTCCATGCAGCGGAAGATCGTCGTAAGATCATGGTGAGAATCACAGCAGAAGGCTCGGCAATTGTCGCCACCATGCGAAACCACATCGCCAGCGATCTCAGTTCTATCATGGCA
Organism: uncultured Verrucomicrobiales bacterium; assembly: GCA_937969125.1. Taxonomy (GTDB): domain Bacteria; phylum Verrucomicrobiota; class Verrucomicrobiia; order Verrucomicrobiales; family Akkermansiaceae; genus SW10. The sequence continues at coordinate 5,006 of CALBVA010000043.1, forward strand.
GAAATGGACGACGAGGATGCTTCCAGCGTCGCCATGGCAAGCCAGGCCATCAGCGGTAAAGACCTTCGATAGGATTCCTAGCATCAGACAGGGCGCCAAAAAAAATCTCGATTTCGTCAAGGAAACTTGGCGTATTAGGCTAGCATCTTCTATGTTTAGCGCGTGCAAGAAGCTCCTTTCTTTTTAGAACCACTGGACCAGTTAATACCCAGTGATTCCACTGCGACTGAGGAAACAACCACCCAGATCAAATGCGCATTCGTCGAGCGCATCCCAGGCGTTTTGCTAACCACCGATAAGGAGGAGACTCTAGCAAGACTCCTGCCCTACCACCTGCTAGCGGCGCATCGACTGGGCTTCGCGCAGACACATTTGGCGGAGCAAGTCCACGGGCGGGAACTGGCAGTAGTGAACTCGGAAAGCCCGCTTTTTAGTAAGGGCGTAGATGGATTGCTGACCGACGATCCGGACACACTGCTCGGCATTCATGTAGCGGACTGCGGAGCAGTCTACCTAGCAGATCGCACCAATGGCGCCCTCGCCCTGCTACATTCTGGAAAGAAGGGAACAGAACTCAATATCACGGGCAATGCGATCTCGCGGATGAAGGAGGAATTCGACACTCAACCCGCCAATCTCACCGTGGTGCTGGCACCCTGCATCCGTCCACCGCACTACGAGATCGACTTCGCACTGCAAATCCGCGAACAGGCTCTCGCCGCTGGGGTATTGCCAGAACATTTTCACGATTGCGGACTCTGTACGGCATCGGATCTGGAGAGATTTTATTCTTATCGACTCGAAAAAGGCAAAACTGGTCGCCTCCTTGCCTTATTGGGAAGAAAACCGATAACACCATGACAATCAGCGCGCCCGCTAAAATCAATCTCTCGCTAAAAATCACCAAGAAGCGTCCGGATGGATTTCACGAGCTGGAAACCCTGGTCCTGCCTCTTCCCGGTCTCGCTGACGAACTGACCTTTCAGGAAGCGGATCAATTCTCTCTCATTTGTAACACTCCAGGCGTTCCGACTGATGAGACCAATCTCGTTTCGCGAGCTCTGCGACTCTTCGAAAAGGAGTCCGAGATCCCCTGCCCCTACGAAGTCACTCTGACAAAAAAAATCCCACACGGTGCCGGCCTGGGTGGCGGGAGCGCGGATGCTGCGGTAACCTTCCTGGCACTTAATAAACTGACCGGCGCAGGACTGCCAATCGAAGCCCTTTCAGACCTGGCTGCGGAATTAGGATCAGACATCCCGCTCTTCCTTCACCAATCCCCTTGCTGGTGCCGAGGCCGGGGCGAATTGATCGAGCCGGTGACATTGGACTGGAACCATGATCTTCTCCTCTTCAAGCCAACCTTTGATATTCCCACTCCGTGGGCGTATTCCCGATGGGCGCAATCCAAGGAAATTTCCGGAATTTCCTATACTCCACAAGACGTGGACGGGATCGCCCTCTTTAATGATTTGGAGCGACCGGTTTTTGATAAATACCGCTTTCTGGCTGAGTTAAAGGAGCAATTGCTCCATGAAAATGAGACTTCCGCCGCGATGATGTCTGGATCCGGATCCACGGTTTTCGCGGTTCTGAAGCCTGGGAGCGATGCGACAGCCTTGCGCGATCGTATTTTGAAATCGCTGGATCCAACACTTTGGAGCCATCACGTTGCTTTTTAAATATTGTCGCGACACTGACGTCAGGAGTGTTACACTTTCTTATCGGCAGCCGCCACCCCTCGTTCCGAAACACACACGCATCACCCCTTCCCTAAAACTTCAATGGCACGCGCTTCAAATCTCACAATGTGTTCCTTCTGTGGTAAAAGCCACTCAGAGGTCAAAAAGCTCATCGCCGGCCCCGGCGTTTATATTTGCAATGAGTGCATTGATGTTTGCTCCACCATTCTCCGTAAGGAATTGGCCGGTGACATTGACCCGCCCGAAGATTTCACAGGCCTTTTGGAGGACGGCGTGCCGACTCCAGCAGAGCTCTATGCTCACTTGAACGAGCACGTCATCGGGCAGGAAGATGCCAAGAAGGTCCTTTCGGTCGCTGTTTACAACCACTACCAACGCCTCCGCCAGCATGAGGATGCCGGTGACGAGTTTGCCGATGTGGAGATTGAAAAATCCAATGTCCTCCTTCTCGGACCGACAGGTTCAGGAAAGACCCTTCTCGCCAAGACTCTCGCCCGCTTACTCGATGTTCCTTTCTGTATCGTAGATGCCACCACGCTGACCGAAGCCGGATACGTCGGTGAGGATGTGGAAAACATCATCCTCCGACTACTGCAATCCTCCGACTTCGATGTCGAGCGCGCCGAACGCGGAATCATCTACGTGGATGAGATCGATAAAATCGGTCGCAAGACTGAAAACGTCTCGATCACCCGTGATGTCTCCGGCGAGGGAGTCCAGCAAGCTCTCTTGAAGATCCTTGAGGGCTCGATTTGTAATGTCCCGCCCCAGGGAGGACGAAAGCATCCCCAACAAGAATACATCCAGGTCAACACCGAGAAGATTCTCTTCGTCTGCGGTGGAGCCTTCGTCGGTATGGAGGACATCGTCCGCCGTCGTCTCGGAAAGCGGGTTCTTGGATTCAATGCTGTAGAAGTCGAAGAGACCGAGGAAGCAGAGGAAATCGCTCTTCTGCGACAGGTCCGCGCAGAGGACCTTCTTCACTTTGGCCTCATCCCGGAATTCATTGGCCGCCTTCCTGTCCTGACTTCTCTTCGGAAGCTGACAGAGGAGGAATTGGTCCAGATCCTCACCGAGCCGAAGAACGCGCTCATCAAACAATATCAAAAGCAGCTTTCGATGAATGGCGTGAAGCTGAAGGTGACTCCAGCCGCCCTCACCGCTGTGGCGAAGCAAGCCATCGAGCGAGGCACGGGTGCCCGAGCGTTACGCTCCATCTTTGAGGATCTCATGCTCGATGTCATGTTCGAGGTTCCCTCCAAGGAAGCCATTGAGATGGTCACCATCAATGAAGACACCGTCACGACCGGCAAATCACCCGTGATGAAGAAGCGACGTTCGACGGCTGCTTGATCGGCTTTCCGCCAAAAACTTTTAAAGCAAAACCCCGAAGGTCGCCCTCCGGGGTTTTTTGTGGGATTCACTTAAAAAAAATTACTCTGCGCTTGCGGCTATCCCTGACGAACGAGCAGGACAATGACGGCTACGAGCGCCCCGAGAACACCCACGCCAAGAAAAGCATTGAGACGGAAGGCCCGTCGTTGGATTTGCACGATACTCGCAGCTTGCTTAATGCCAGCCTCTCGAACCCGGTCATTGAGTTTTTCATAACGGGTGCTGCTGAGACGAACTTCACTACGAACTGTTTCCAGACTCTCATTGACGTCTCCCAGAACGACCTTAAGGCCTTCCATCGTCTGACTGCTTCTTTCGCTGATCTTGGCAAGTTTACCCAGACTCCCATCGACGTGTACCATGGTATCGACGACCTGGTCATCACGATTGGACGCAGACTCCAAACGACTGCAAATCTCTCCAAGAGCCAGGCTCATCTCTTTTTGGGAGCGACTCAGAGCTACGCTACCCTCGGACGGAGGCGACGGCAGGACATCCGTCAGGCTGACTTCGACCTTACGATTTTGCGAATCCTCCAGAATCCGGCACATCTCATTCACAGAATCGATGAGCTCGTCATGGCGCTTAATCAGGAGATCATTGTCACCAGAACGCTCCAAACCACTCATACTGGCGGGCGGCACCAGCTCCACCGGAGTGGTCAGGCGGTCCATCATCGCAGCCGGGTCAGCCTTGAAATGTGGCTTTGGGGCTGCATTGACTGATTCGGTGGCCAGATTGACCCCCGACCCATCGATGGCTGGAGAAGCTTCGGGCTGGCGATCGTTCCCCGCTCCAAAGGGCGAATCGATCACAGTAGTGTCACGAACTGGTGAAGCCGGACGGATGGATGAGGCAACTTTGAAGGGATGATTAGAAGCCTGTCGGGAAATTGCGGCAGCGGCCGGGGAAGAGACCTGCGAGGCCCGGCGGCGGGTTTCCGGGTGACCTTTGGCATCAGCCCCTCCGAAGAATCGAGCGAGAAGGCTCTTTTTCCTTGGAACTGAAGCGACGCCCGCACTCGCCGTCCCGGCAGCAGGTCCGAAGGTCGGGGCGGACTGCCCAAGTTGGGACGGGAAAGGAGTCACGGTGTCCCTGGAAGGCGATGAGAATTCCACTTCCGGTGGTTTCACAATCGGCTGCGGTGGCTTTACTGTATTGGTATTTACGGATTGCGAAGTGTGCGGCTTCAGAGGCTTTTCCAGCGTAGCGGTCGCAGGGCTGGAGTCGGGGGAAGCCGGAAGGGATTTTGACGATCCGTCCTTCTGGCCAACCGCCGGACCTGGACTTGGTCGGAAGGTATTACTCATAACCGTTGCAGAATATTAACTTTTCTTAACTAATCAATCTTCAAAGGAATTTTTATTCACATTCGCCCGCCACAGAGCTCTAAGCTCTGAACGCCAGAGGGAGTTTTTCCGGACTTGATCACCCCGCCATCCCCCCCAAGACTCCGCGCCCATGTGGAAGGGCAGATTTTCTCAAGCAACCGCCGATCTCGTTCAACAGTTCGGTGAATCCATCTCCTACGACTGGAGACTTTACCCGTATGATGTCGCAGGCTCCATCGCCCACGCCCGTGCGCAGGTGAAAGCGGGCCTATTGACCAAAGAGGAGTTTCACAAAATCGAGACCGGCCTGCGAGAGATTGAGACCGAGATCGCAGCCGGTGAGTTCGAGTTCTCAATCGAACTAGAGGACATCCACATGAACATCGAGTCAGCTCTCACTAAGCGGATCGGCCCGACGGGTGGCAAACTCCATACCGCACGCTCCCGAAATGATCAGGTGGCCACTGACACCAGACTCTATTGTCGTGCCGCCATTGATGAGCTTCTCATCCTGCTTCGCGATCTGCGCAGCTCCCTTCTCGACCGAGCCTCAAAATACGCAGGAACAGTCATCCCCGGATACACCCATCTGCAACGCGGTCAGCCGGTCACCGTCGGCCACCACTTACTCGCTTATGTGGAGATGCTTTCGCGCGACGAGTCCCGCCTCATCGACACCCGGAAACGGGTCAATGTCTGCCCCCTCGGGTCAGGAGCTTTGGCCGGATCCACGATCAACCTCGACCGTGAACAAATCGCCGAAGAATTGGGCTTCGACTCCGTGACCACGAACTCGATGGATGCCATCTCAGACCGAGATTATATCGCGGAACTCATTTTCAATCTCGCCCTTATCGGCGGGCACCTCTCACGTCTCTCGGAGGATCTCATACTCTGGTGCTCCAGCGAATTCGGCTTCGCGACCCTGTCCGACGCCCATACCACCGGGTCCTCATTGATGCCGCAGAAAAAGAATCCGGATGTCTGCGAACTCACCCGCGGAAAAACCGGGCGCCTTTATGGAAACCTCACCGCGATTCTGACGGCAATCAAGGGGCTACCATTGACCTACAATCGCGACCTTCAGGAAGATAAAGAGCCTCTCTTCGACTCCATCGACACCTTGACTCTCGCGCTGAAGGTGAATACCGAAATGATCGCCGCGATGACCATCAACGAGGAGGTCTGTGAAGCTGCCGCCTCGGATCCCCTTCTCCTCGCCACCGACCTCGCCGACTGGCTGGTGAAGGAAGGCATTCCCTTCCGGAGCGCTCACGAATTGGTCGGCAAGGCTGTCGCCGCATCCGTTACCAGTGGAACGCCGCTGGATCAACTCGACCTCACAGCAGTTGATCCAGCCTTCACGACTGAAGCTTCAGCCGTCTTCGACCTGAAAATCGCCCTAGCGGCACGGACCAACCCAGGTGCTCCATCGGTCGAAAATGTGAAAAAGCAAATTGCCCGCTGGCAGGAATAATATAACCCGCGACATCGCTGGCCTCTTTTTTCAGACCCGCTTCAAAGCGTGTTTAGAATCACTTTTAGAGATCTCGCATCGGCCGCAAGAAAAGGAGAAAACATGAAGCGGCCATTGTAATTAAGCGCGGATGAGTCAGTCGAGATTTACGGGGGTGACTGAGGGTTACTTCTTTCGGGCGCGCTTCTTTTTGGCGAATTTGTAGGGAGCCATGGTCCTTGGTTTTTCGTCGGGCTTTTCGAGGCCGGCCCGTTTTTTGAGTTCGGTGATTTGGTCGCGGAGGTGAGCTGCTTTTTCGAATTCGAGTTGGGAGGAGGCCTTTTGCATTTCGTCTTCCATCTCGCGGATGACTTCGACGGCGTTGTAGACCATGTCATCTTCGGCGACCATGGAGCTATTGAGTTCCTGGCCGGTCTTTGAGGTGACCTCGCGATCATGGAGGCTTTTTTGGACCGCGCGGACGACACTCTGCGGGGTGATGCCGTGCTTTTCATTGTATGCTTTTTGAATGCGACGGCGGTGCTCGGTGACATCGATGAGGCATTGAATGGAATCGGTGATAGTGTCACAGAAGAGGACGCATTCACCATTAACGTGACGGGCGGCGCGACCGGCGGTCTGGATGAGGCTGGTCTCATTGCGAAGAAAGCCCTCCTTATCTGCATCAAGGATACAAACGAGCGAGACTTCGGGAAGGTCGAGGCCCTCACGGAGAAGGTTAATCCCGACGAGAATATCGAACTCGGCGGCGCGGAGGGCACGGAGGATTTCGACACGCTCGATGGCATCGACGTCAGAGTGAATGTAGCGAACTTTCAAGTTCGCGCCCTGAAGGTATTCGGTGAGATCCTCGGCGGTCTTTTTGGTGAGTGTCGTGATGAGAACGCGTTCCTTCTTTTCGACACGCTGGAGACAAAGCTCGATGGTGTCATCAATCTGAGCCTTGAGCGGCTTCATGATAAGGACGGGATCCAGTAGGCCGGTGGGTCGGATGATTTGCTCCACGATGAGCTGGCCGCCGGTGCGAGAGACATCGAAGTCATCGGGATCTTCTGCCGAGCCGCTGGCATTCACAGTGAGACGCTTGAAGAAGGTGGGATCGAAGTCTTCCTCCTTACGCGATTTGATGGGGATATAGGTTTTATTATCAGGGCGCGAATTGACGATTTCAAACGGGCCAGGAGTGGCGCTGACGTAGAGGCGGCGTTTCGTCATTTTCATGTATTCATCAAAGCGGAGGGGACGATTATCCATGGCGCTGGGAAGACGGAAACCGTGGTCGACGAGGACGGACTTCCGGCTTTTATCGCCCTCAAACATGCCGCGTACCTGCGGGAGGGTGGCGTGAGATTCGTCAGCGAGGAGGAGGTAGTCATCGGGGAAAAAGTCGAGGAGGGTGTAAGGCCGCTCACCGGGTTTCCGACCGGTGATGTGGCGGGAGTAATTCTCAATGCCCTGGCAGAAGCCCATCTCCTGCATCATTTCGAGATCGTATTCGGTACGCATGCGGATGCGCTGGGCCTCGATGAGTTTCCCCTCTTTTTCGAACCAAGCGATGCGGTCATCGACCTCCTGACGGATGGCGACCATGGCCTTGGTGAGCTTATCCTTCGAGCTGACGAACTGCTTTGCGGGATAGAAAACGTAGTGGGTCATTTCATCAATGACATGTCCGCTCATGGTATCGATGGAGGTGATGCGCTCGATCTCATCGCCGAAGAACTCGACACGAATGGCGGTTTCTTCGAGGTAGGCCGGGCGGACTTCGACGACGTCTCCCCGCACACGGAAGTTGCCGCGCTGGAAGGCAATGTCATTCCGCTCGAAGAGGAGGCTGACAAGCTGGGCGAGGAATTCATCCCGGCTCACTTCCTCACCCTGCCGAATACCGAACATCATGTCCTTATAGTCCTGCGGATTTCCGAGGCCGTAGATGCAGGAGACGCTGGCGACGACAATGACATCCTGCCGCGTGATGAGAGAGCCCATTGTGGAGAGGCGGAGTCTCTCGATCTCTTCATTGATGGAGGAGTCCTTCTCAATGTAGGTGTCCGAGCGCGGGATGTAGGCTTCGGGTTGGTAGTAGTCGAAGTATGAGACGAAATACTCGACGGCATTGTGGGGGAAGAAGGCCTTGAACTCTGAATACAACTGCGCCGCGAGCGTCTTGTTGTGGCTCATGATGAGGGTCGGCTTCTGAACCTCCTGGATGATATTGGCCATGGAGAAGGTCTTACCGGAGCCGGTAACGCCGAGGAGAGTCTGGTGCCGGTTCCCGGCTTTGATCGACTTCACAAGCTTAGCAATGGCCTGCTCCTGGTCACCCTTCGGGCCGAAATCGCTGACGAGTTGAAAATCCACGCGGGAGACTACGGGAAGAATCCTTCTTGTCCAATGTCACAGGACGTGCCAACCTGATCGAGAGGCTCCCCAAAAAATCTCTCTTAAAAAGACGATGAAGGCTTCAATATTATTCCTACTAGGAGCGGCTCCGGCATGGGCAGGCTTCCTACCGCTGTTTGAAATCGGAACCAATGACCGCTCGGCAAACGAGTTTGGTCGTGAACGGGGAGGCTTTCAAGAAGCGCCAGGCAGTGCCACGGAACGGGACGATCATTATTATCTGAAGGGAAGTTATGGAGGGGCAATTGGCACGCTGACGGAAGATGAGCCGGTGGAAAATTTCGAGAGGGCTCTGACCTCGAATGATGAGCGGATTGTCATTCACTTTAATCTCAGCTCTGAGCAAGCGACGAATACGGGCATCCTGCGGGTCGCGATGGACTTCATATGGTCCGGGATGAATGACGATGGCCAGGTGGAGAATCAGGTGAGCCTAAGTGTGAACGGTCGGGCGGCTTCATTTACGAGCAGATCTTTTGTCGATTATGAGGTCATCCATGCGCAGTTTCCGACGGAGGGACTGGACCTCGTCGCCGGGGCGAACTCACTGGAAATACGCCGCACCGGGGTAACTGAAGGATCCTGGGTGGCCATCGATCAGGTGGTGGCCTCGCTGCATCCCACAGGTAATCTGGATGACGATGACGATCAGCTGCCACTGTGGTGGGAGGAAGCCTACCACCTCTCTGATGGGAATAGAGCTGATGCAGGTGGAGATCTGGATGGTGACGAACTGACGAATCTGGAGGAATTCCTAAAGGGAACGAATCCGCGTCTGGCGGACACTGATGCGGATGGATTATCAGACAGCGATGAAACGGTGAGCGATCCTCGTAATCCGGACTCGGATGGCGACGGATTACTGGACGGTGAGGAGGTCAATTCCAACCCGCTTCTGGTGGATACCGATACTGACGGAGCCTCGGATGCCTGGGAGATCTCGACGGGATACGATCCTAATGATGACAGCGAGACTCCGCCGGCGTGGGCGGGCGCGATTGGCATCAATTTCCGGAGCACTGAAGATGATGAAAAGGGAATCTGGCCGACCGGCTTTCCAAATGGCGTGGTGCCCCAGATAAATTGGAATCAGACGGTGCCGCTGCGCAATTACGGAGTGGAATCGGGCGAGCCTTTACTGACCGGCGGGAATGCCGAGATCGAAGGAGGGATCATTAATGCGAGTGGAGCGACCACCGGGATGACGGTGACCTTTACCTATGACGGGGCACAATCCACCGACGGATATCGGACTGCCGCTGATGGTATCTTCAATGGCTATCTCGCAAATGACACGACCTTCCCGGCGACACTAACGGTGAGCCAGATTCCAGCCGCGATTCAGACTTATGATCTCTACGTTTATCTCGCGACAAATTACGTGGGTCCGCTGGCCACAATCCGGAAAGATGGGGACTTCACAAAAGATGTGCTGGTCCGTCCGATGTCAGTCGGAGGTGAACTGGACTTCATCCCCTATCGCGCGAGTACGGGGCCTTCGGCACCATTGGCGAACTACGTCGTCTACCGCGGGCTGACAGAACGCGAATTCTCATTGGAGAGCTTTCGGACGGACGGGACTTCAGGGATCGCTGGGATTCAGATCGTGGATGTGGAAACAGACTCTGATGACGACGGCATTCCTGATTCCTGGGAGCTACGCTATCGGTCCGATGTCACCGCAGATGCTGACCCGGACGATGACGGGCTAGAGTGGCTGGCGGAGTTCGAAGCAGGGAGCGATCCTTGGAAGGCTGACACGGATGGGGATGACTTATCCGACTCTGCCGAGGTGGCAGCCGGGACTGATGCGAATCACGCCGATACTGATCGGGATGGATTGTCCGACTTCGACGAACTGAATCATCCGCTGAAGAGTAATCCGCTCACGGCGCAAAGTGACGGGAACGGATTAGACGACATCGCGGAACGCGAGCAGTATGCGGATCCGCTGGACGATGATTTCGGGAACCTGCCAGTGCCGACTTATCCCGCACCTGGGCAGGTGCTCTGGGAAATGACCGACCTGCAATTCGTAAAAGATCACGGCGACGCGATCGAGAGTGACAGCGGAACGAACCGGGACTTCATCGACTGGCGGGTGGAGAATTTCACCGTCAGCAGGAGCACTGCACTCCGGCTGCGAATTCCGCGCCGGGGCCGGAAGATGGTCTTCAATGTCTCCACAGGTGCGGGGGCGAGCTTCACGAGAAACGGGAATAACTTTGGGAGAAGCGATTATGAAACGGATCTGACACGAGCGATGGGATTTGTGGGATTTGGAAATTGTGACACGTCCGATCCCCTAACCTTCCGGATGCTCGCCACCAATGGCGGGGGTGAAAATAATTGGACGGTGGTCTTTTCCATCTTCAACCAGCGAACAAACCTAACCATCGCAAGCCTATCAATCGAGGAGTGCTCAGCTGCTGAATCAGTGGCAAATCAGACCGCCATGTGGGGCAAGGAAGAACCGGAAGAAGGAGAGGAGGAAGAGGAAGCTCGCTCCCGACTGATCTTAGCCGAGGGCATCAGACTCTTCCGCACGAAGACTCCTATTGAACAACTCCCGGGATTTGAAGGCTGCGCGGACGCCGATAATGATGGCATGACTGATGCATGGGAAACCCTCCACGGCCTCAATCCAAATGATCCATCGGACGCCGATCTGGACTCCGACGGGGACCAGCTCACCAATGTGGTGGAGGCGATCTTAGGATCGTCGCCAAAAGACGATGACAGCGATAACGACGGAGTATCGGACCTGTTCGAAGCGGATCAATTCACAGACCCTAACTCAGAATACTCCTTCCCTCCCCTCTTCTCCAGTCTGCCCGCCATGAGCAATGACATTAACGGAAATGGAATGTCGGACTTGTGGGAATCGCGTTACGGAGTGACGGGCCTTTCTCCGGATGGGGACGCCGACGGCGATGGATTCACGAACCTCGCTGAGGCGGGATTGGGAACTGATCCTTTCGACGCAGGATCGAATTTCACCCTGCAGACAGTGAACGGCATCACCCCAGGATCCATGAGCCTGGTGTATCCGCGGCTGCATCACAAAAACCAGACTCTGCATTCAGGAAGCACCCTCAATGACTTTGCTCCCTCAGATCTCGCCGTCTCAACCGGAGCCGGTCGTTATTCCGTCAATGTTCCCCTCTCCCTTTCACGCGAATTTTTCCGGGTGAAGGTGACCGATCGCGATCTCGATGGCGACGGCCTGTCTGATTGGGATGAGAGCGTCTTTGGCTCATCGCTCTCGACCGGCAATTCTCTCGCCCGCGCGGTTCCGCACGATAGCACTGGCGACGGAATTCCAGATGAAGAGATCGACGGGGACGCAGCCGTGTTCCTGGAGCGATTCGCGAATCGTCCTACCCTCGCAGCCGGTAACGGAGCCAGTGCACCGACCCGGATCGATGCCGCCCGCCTGCTCATGCAGGGAACCTTTGGTCCGACGATGAAGGAGATTAATGAGGTCCGTGAAATGGGAATCGAGGGATGGATTGACGATCAGATTAATAGAAAGCCTGTAACCCACCACGAAGATTACATTCGTGAAATCATGGCCGACTTGAACGGACCGCGCGTGGATCTGACCTACCGTTTTAATGGGGACGAAAGCGAGGTGGAAGACAGTAATCTACAAAGCGCCTTCGCTCGCGCCGCCATCTCCGGCCCGGATCAGCTCCGTCAGCGAGTGGCATTTGCTCTTTCGCAAATCCTTGTAATTTCCAGGCAAGATGGAGCACTGGACCGAAACGTGCAGGCACTCGCCCGATACTACGATCGTTTCGTCGACCACGCCTTCGGCAACTATCACGACATCCTCATGGAAGTAACCCTGGATGCAAACATGGGCCGCTACCTCTCGCACGTCGGCAATCGCCCCCCCGCGCCGGAGATCAACCGTTTTCCTGATGAAAACTACGCCAGGGAAGTGATGCAACTTTTCTCGATCGGCTTGTGGGAACTGAACCAGGACGGCACTCGAAAGCTCGATACCGAAGGCAACCCAATCCAGACTTACGATAACGATCAGATCACCGAGCTGGCCCGCGTCATGACCGGGCTTTGGTTCGGCAATGAACGCTGGGGTCAGCAAACCCGCCATGACACCGAACACCTTATCCCAATGGTGATGTTCCCGGACTACCACGACTTCGGTGAAAAGACTCTCTTGAATGGCTTCGTTATTCCGGCCCGCGAGCCCTCCGCCGAAAATGGCATGCAGGATATTCGTGATGCCATCCGCCACCTCTTCGAGCATCCCAATTGCGCCCCCTTCATCACGCGGTCGCTGATCCAGTTTCTCGTGACCAGCAATCCCTCGCCCGGGTATGTAAAGCGCATCGCCGATATCTTCGATGACAATGGCTCCGGTGTCCGCGGCGATCTCGGCGCCGTGGTCAAAGCCATCCTCATGGATCCGGAAGCGCGTGATCCTGCCGTCGCGACCTCTCCCTCCTTCGGACTCTTCCGCGAGCCCCTGATCCGCACGATGCACCTCGCACGGCTCACTAATCTGAACCGCTCCGGCGACCTAGTCTGGTGGGATTACGGAAGCTACTTTGATAACGTCCTGCAAATGCCCTTAAACTCGACCACCGTCTTTAATTTCTATCGCCCGGACTACACCCCGCCGGGAGTGTTAGAAGCAGCAGGCCTCGATGGTCCCGCCTTTGAGATCACCAATTCCTACACCGCCGTCTCCTTTCCGAACGTGCTCTGGGATGTCGCTGACGAGGGATTCGAAATAAATAACAGATATGCCTTCAGCCCGGACTACGGTAAAATGATGCCCTATGTCGATGACCCGGACATCCTGCTCGATTACCTGAACCTGGTGGTCTGCGGCGGAGGAATGTCCGCCGAGATCCGCACCATCCTGAAACAAAGCCTCGCCGAAGTCGCGGTCGCCGATCCAGTGGAACGGGTGAAACTAGCCGTCTACCTCACCATCATGTCACCTGCGGGAGCAGTCCAAAAGTAACCATCGGCCTCAAACATCAAATCCTGCCAACGCCATGCCTGATCATTTAAAATCCCGCCGCTCCTTTCTGGGCGAAGCCGCCTGCGCCTCGCTCGGATCGGCCTCCATCATGTCCACTCTTCTGAATCTGAAGATGGCTAATAATGCCGTGGCCGCCGGACTTCCGCCTGATCCCGACGACCGTCGAAGCCTGGTCTGTCTCTACCTTCACGGCGGCATTGACTCCTACAACGTCCTCGTCCCTAAGGATACCGCGCGCTATGACCAGTACGAAGAAGCTCGTACCAATCTCGCCCTCCCCAATGCCTCAACCCTCCCACTCAATCAGATCGCCGGGGGTGATGGTCTGGACTATGGCCTACACCCTGCGATGACCGCCATGCAGGAATATTTCAATGGCACCGGCGATCCGGTAAAACCACGCCGCATGTCGATGATCGCGAACATTGGCACCCTCGTCCGTGAGACCACCCTCGCGGAATATCAAAGCAAAACCCATCCGCTCCCCCGTTCGCTATTCTCCCACAGCGACCAGACGGAACAGTGGCAGACCTCTCTCCCCGAGGGCGCGACCAATCTCACCGGCTGGGCCGGACGCGTAGCGGATGTCCTTCACGCCACCTGTAATGCCAACAGCCAAACCTCGATGAGCATCTCGCTCGCCGGAAACAATATCTTCCAAGTCGGCCGGAACACCCAGCAGTTCGTCATGACTAGCCGTGGGGCCCTAACCTTCTCCCAAGTGAGTGGAGAGAACCATCCGACCGCCATCAAGAACCTCGCCCTGCGCTCCCTGATGGAACAAGAGTATGCCAACCTCATGGAAAAGGCCTTCGCCGAACTCACCGACCGCAGCCTCGACCAACAGGAACTCGTCCAAACCGAATTTGACGCCCTTGCCGATGACTTCGCCGGCGTCACTTTCCCAAACACCCGAATCGGACGTGACCTCCGGGCCGCCTTGAAGACCATTTCCCTGCGCGAAGCACTGGGCCTTCGCCGACAGACCCTCTTCGTTTCCATGGGCGGCTGGGATCATCACTCTGCACTCATCGCGCCACAGCAAGCTATGCTCAGCGAACTCTCGCCCGCCCTCGCCGCATTCCAGCAAGGTCTTGAAAACCTCAACCTGGCCGACTCCACCATCACCTTCTCGGCCTCTGATTTTGCTCGCACCCTACGGTCCAACGGCAGCGGCTCCGATCACGCTTGGGGTGGAAATCAATTCATTCTCGGCGGCCCGGTCGATGGCGGTAAAATCCTCGGTAAGTTCCCCAGCCTAGCCCTCGATTCGACAGATGACGTCGGTCGCGGCGGACGGATCATTCCCACCACCTCCGTCGACCAGCTCTTCGCCGAGCTCCTCCTCTGGTTCGGCCTCAGCGGCCGCGCAAACTTCGAGCAGGTCCTGCCCAATCTCTCCAATTTCTACGACGTCGCAGACGCCAACCCGGCCGACCCCACGACCCTCCCAATCGGCTTCCTGAAACCCGGGACTTTCTAAACTCCTGAATTCCTGCCCGACTAAAAAGAGGGCGTATCAGCCCATGACACCGCAATGGTCTTCACGCTCTCCCGAATGGGTATCCAAAACTACCCGAAAAGCTGAGTTATAATTTTCCTACTGGATCGTTTTGAAGCTGATCATGTAGGCGATGGTCACCCACGGCGAAGAGCTTCTCCAGCTTTCTCGGGTCGCTCATGTGCGTCGCTTCCAGATCAAAACTGTTTTTCTTCAAATGGCCAAAGAGACGCTCGATTCCCCAGCGCATCCGGTAGAGCACCAAGGCCTCTTTTCCCTTAAA
>CALBVA010000044.1 GCA_937969125.1 uncultured Verrucomicrobiales bacterium
GTATCTGTTTTTTCATGGTTTTCATGGTTTCTTTTATGTTTTGGAGGAATCCCTCCGGTTTTTATGGGAGGGTCGAGGTTGATGCTCAACCCTCCAACGAAAGGTAAGTGCCGCAGATGTCACCGCAAGAGAAAAGGGCGCAACACGTCGCATTGAGAAATTATCGGAAAGCTGCGGCCAGTCCTTCGAGGTCGGCACCGGTCGCCTTGTCCGCAGCGAGGATAGCTTCCTTCTGGAGGGCGACTAAGGTCTCGATACCGGCATGGGAGAGATTGAGCATCTGGTCCATCTGATTTTTCGTGAAAACGTCTTCTTCGCCGCTGCCTTGCAGTTCGACGAATTTTCCGTCCTCGGTCATCACGACATTAAAGTCCACCGAAGCATCGCGGTCTTCGGGGTAGTTGAGATCCAAGATGGCCTCTCCCTTATAGATGCCGGCACTCACGGCAGCGACGAGCTTCTTCATCGGGAAGTCATTCAACTTTCCGGCTGACATGAGCTTGTTCAAAGCGATAGCTGCCGCAACACATCCCCCGGTGATGGATGCGGTGCGTGTGCCGCCGTCGGCCTGCAGAACATCACAATCGATCCAGATGGTGCGCTTACCCAGCTTCTTCAGGTCAATGACGGCCCGCAAAGAACGACCGATGAGGCGCTGGATTTCGGATGAACGTCCATCGAGTTTCCCCCGGCTGATGTCCCGCTGTTTCCGGTCGTGGGTAGAGTAGGGGAGCATGGAGTATTCCGCGCTGATCCATCCGCCCTCGACGTTTTGGAATTTCATCCAGCGTGGGACGTTCTCTTCAATGGTGGCAGCGCAGATCACCCGGGTATTTCCGAAGGAGACCAGGACCGATCCGGTCGCATGCGGGGCCACATTGGGGATGAAGGAAATCGGGCGGAGGTCGGGAATCGCGCGTCCATCGGGTCGGTCCATGCCGGGAGGTAATTACCCTGTGATTTCAAAGCAAGTGGATTTGCTGCGCAACGGAGTAATTGTTAAGCTCTTTGAAAGAAATCAATGCTCAGGTGGCCCAATTCGACCTTTTTCACAAAATACCGCCTGAAAGATCAAAAAAATCTTGCCTCGGGAGGGGATCCATATATCTCTCGCCGTCCCATGGCAAGAAAATGCTGGATTGAGCGCAACAAGCGCAAAGCTAAAACCGTCGCACGCTTCGCAGACCTTCGTCACCAGCTGAAGAAGGAGAAGGACTATATTGGTCTGACCATGCTTCCCCGTGATGCGAGCCCGACCCGTCTCGTGAACCGCTGCGAAGTGACCGGCCGTCGCCGTGCTTTCCTTCGTCGCTTCCGCCTCTCCCGGATTACTTTCCGTGAGATGGCTTCCCACGGGATGATTCCTGGAGTGACAAAGTCCTCCTGGTAGCGTATTGGCTTCGGTCCGGCCAGATGGGGCACAGCTCTCCAGCAGTGCATCCGCCCCGTCTGTCTCACGCCCATGCCCATCTACGAATATCTCTCGGAAAGTCCGGATGATCCGGATTCCAGTTGTCCTGTTTGCAGGAAAATTTTTGAGCTTCAGCGCTCACTCGGACGGGACGCTCTCGAAAAGTGTCCCGTTTGTCGTAATCCGGTCCGTAAGGTCGTGAGCCGGGTGAATACCAAGGTCGCCACCAAGGAGTATTCAGACTCCGATGCCAAGGCTGCCGGTTTCGACATCCTCCAGAAGAACTGTGACGGAGG
Source organism: uncultured Verrucomicrobiales bacterium (assembly GCA_937969125.1). GTDB lineage: Bacteria > Verrucomicrobiota > Verrucomicrobiia > Verrucomicrobiales > Akkermansiaceae > SW10. The sequence goes on from CALBVA010000044.1 coordinate 1,708, forward strand.
ATATGATAAGGTTTAACGTGCCGGGCAAATGATTGAGATCTTTTCAGCTTCTTCGGTCCTCCAAACGTTGGCCGCCTCCCTCGTCACGGAATACCCATCATGGCAGGAGACTCTGATGTATCTCGCGGCCATCGTCTTCTTCCTTCTCCTGAATGCCTTTTTTGTGGCGTCAGAATTCGCGATCGTAAAGGTCCGCCCCAGCCAGATTGAGGGGGAATTGGAGGACAAGCCACGCCGTGCCGGCATCGCGAAACATGTCGTCGATAATCTCGATGGTTACCTGTCTGCGAACCAGCTCGGCATCACCATCGCTTCTCTCTTTCTAGGCTTCCTCGGGGAGCCTTTCGTCGAGAAATTCGTCGGCCCTTTTCTGACGCACACCACGGATCTCAGTCCCGAATGGATTGGCCGGATTTCTTTTGGGGTCGCCATTCTTTCCTTCACTTTCCTCCATGTCGTGGTGGGTGAATTGCTCCCCAAATCCATCGCGATCCGGAAGGCCCTACCGACCACACTCTGGATCGCGCGGCCACTTCACTTCTTTTATTATAGCTTCCGCTGGGCCATCGCGGTTCTCAATGGCACAGCTAATGTCCTGCTAAAGAAATTCTTTAAAATCGATCCCGTTTCCGAGGGTGAAGCAGTGCACTCGTCCGAGGAACTCGCGATGTTGGTCGAGGAATCCGAACGTCAACAGGAGGTCACCGAGACCGAACGAGAAATCCTCATCAACGCCCTCGAGCTAAATGACGTCTCGGTGAAGGACGTCATGACTCCGCGCAGCGAAGTCATCTGCCTCGATCTCGAAAAGGGCTTTCCGGAGAATCTCGAGCACGCCATCGAGTCAAAGCACACCCGTTTTCCTTTGGTCAATGGGCACCTCGATCAGGTTGAAGGGCTCATTCATATCAAGGACGTCCTGAAGCTCATGAGCGAGCATGACCAGGATCTCCTCCACATCCGCCGTGAGCTAAAGATCGTGCCAGAGACGATGCGACTGGATGATCTTCTGCAGTTTTTCCTGAAGGAACGCGCCCAGCTCGCCCTCGTGGTGGACGAATTCGGTGACGCGGCGGGCCTCGTCTTCATGGACAACGTCATGGGGGAACTGGTCGGTGATATCCACGACGAGTTCGATGAAGAGGAAGAGACAGATTTCCTCCGCATTAATCAGCAGGAATTCGTCGTGGAAGGCGGCCTGAGCCTAAACGAACTCTCCGACCATGAGCCTGGCATCGACATCGACAGCGGCGAGGTCTCCACCATTGGAGGTTACATTGTCCAGCAGCTCGGGCATCTCCCAGATCCCGGTGAGACCTTGCAGGTGGAAGGCTTCGAGGCTGAAGTTACCAGCACTGATGGTCGCCGTATTGAGCAGCTTCGCTTCACCAAGTTATCTCAGAAGGAAACCCAACCGACAAAAGAGGAAGCCCAGGCATCCTAGCCCAATCTTAAGATGTCCGCCGAAACGATCGAGCTCGTCCTTAGCCCGACTGAGGCTTCCAATGAGACCCTTTGGCCGGAAAAGATTGCGAAGAAACTCCGTGTCGATCTCTCCCGCATCGCTGGATACCGTCTCCTGAAGCGTTCGCTTGATGCTCGCAAGCGGCCCGTAAAATTCCGCCTCCGCATCGAAGTCGGCATTGATCAGGACCTCGAACCAATCCCACCTCTCATTTGGTCCGCTCCACAACTCCGTGCTGAGCCACAAGAGATTATCATCGTGGGATGCGGGCCCGCTGGGATGTTCGCCGCCCTTCGTTGTCTCGAACTCGGGCACAAGCCCATCCTCCTCGAACGCGGAAAAGACGCCTCTGCCCGCCGCTTTGATCTCGGTCCCATCCTAAAGGAAGGCCGCGTCATCGAAGAGTCAAACTACTGCTTCGGCGAAGGTGGAGCAGGCACCTACTCGGATGGAAAGCTCTACACGCGTGCCACCAAACGTGGGCCGGTTGCGGAAGTTTACCGCACCCTCGTCGCCCACGGCGCGCCGGAAAAAATCCTCGTGGAAGCCCACCCGCACATCGGCTCGAATCTCCTCCCAAAGGTCGTCATGGCGATGCGGAAGTCCATTATTGAGGCTGGCGGCGAGGTCCATTT
>CALBVA010000045.1 GCA_937969125.1 uncultured Verrucomicrobiales bacterium
AACTCGGCGGCTCTTACAGCCCACGCGCCGGTGCCTCCGCCAGCGAAGAAATCGAGGTCGGGATGCTCCGCGCAATGGCCGAGGTACAATTCGGAGAGACCAAAAAATACGGGGATCTCATGATCGCGCTGGCCGACAAGATGGCCCGCGACGGCGTGACCCAAGACGAATTGGAACGCGCCCTTAAGCCCATCGAGTCCAGCCTGAAGGAATCCCACCGCGACAATAATTACTGGCTCAATACCGTCCTTGGAAACAGCCAAGAAAAGCCGCATAAACTGAATTGGGCACGCACCCGCGATGCGGACTATGGGAAAGTCTCGGTCGGCGAACTAAATGCCCTGGCCAAAAAGTATCTCATCAAGGGAAATGCCCTGCTCTATGAATTGATCCCGGAGTCCTCCGAGGAACCCGAAAAAAAGGAGTAAGCCTTCCTCTCTTCTACCAAGCCCGCCCTCGTCTGAGAGGTCGGGCTTTTTTCTTTATCCCTCCGCGTTCAAAAAGATCGCCGGAAGCAATAATGCTGTTGCGCTCCCGCCACCTTCATTGATCCTCCACACATGCACGAAGAAGTCAGCCTGACCCGCGAGGTCGATGCCATCCAGATCCCATCCGGTGACACCATCACCCTGCCTGCCGGCACTCCGGTGGTCATTACCCAAACCCTCGGCGGCACCTACACCGTGGCGACCTCGGCCGGACTGGCCCGGATCTCATCGACAGATGCCGATGCCCTGGGCGTGGATCCAGACGAAAAAATCGAGAAAAAGGCCGAAGCAGATCGACTGAAAGACGCCACTCTGGAGGAGCAGGTCTGGCATCAAATGAAGCAGGTCTTCGACCCGGAGATCCCGGTGGACATTGTCAATCTGGGCCTCGTCTATGACTGCAAGCTTTCGGAGGTCGATGAGGGCACCGATGTCGATATCAAGATGACCCTGACCGCACCCGGTTGTGGGATGGGGCCGGTCATTGCGGCAGATGCCCAGGCACGGATCATGTCGCTCAGCGAGATTAATGAAGCCCGCGTCGAACTGGTGTGGGATCCGCCCTGGAATCAAGACATGATTTCAGAGGAGGGTAAGATGAAGCTCGGGATGATGTAGCCCTTGGCCTTCTCTATTCTCCGATCCGCTCGGCGGTGAGGAGAATGAGGTCCAGCGCGTAGCGCATCTGTTCATCAGAGACCTGCGGGAGAATTTCTGCGGCTTTGGCCGCGATTGCTTTTAATTCCGTCTCATCCTGCTGCGCGCCCCATCGGGCAAATTCAGCGAAGGTCGCCGCTGCCAAGAAGTCTGTAGAAGCTGCTCCGGTCGGAGCGGTCAGCGGAAGATATCCTTTTTCGAGGGAGCCATCAGTATTCTCCCCCGTCGTTTCGAACGAGAGCGAACCGATCGCGTCCTCACCTTCGATCATCTCCAGCTCGTAGATCATCGTTTGCGAACTGCGGAGACGGCGTTCTACCTCACCTTCCCTCGAGTTCGCCAGAACGCGGGCCAGTTTTACCCGATCCGGATTCAGATTCAGGCGTCCGTCAAAACGCACTGCGCCTTCACCATCAAGGGTCAGATTCACCATCAGGAGGACTTTGTTCGCATCCCAAGGGCAAGCCCCCAGCTCCGCACTCACCCCGACTTTACCGATACCCACCTGCGGGGCGGACTTCGGCTGCACAAGGCTCGCCCATTTCTCCACCGCGAACAACTCCGCAGGAAGAGGCTGCTGCTTTGAGGAAAGAGCCTGTTCGTATTTCCCGAGTTCCACCGAAGCGGGATTCATTGCCAGCGGGAGAATAGGATTCTCGACCGGCGAGACAACGCTGTTGGAAATACCAGTGAGCACTTCACTCTGACCGATGCCCGCTGCCGAGATGTCAGGATCTTGTCCAGTCGCGGAACCACTCTTCCCCGGGCCGGTCTTGTCAGCCATTCCACCTCCGGAGGATTTGCCCGCCGGTCCATCTGCGCCCATGCGGGAGAGCCCCATGAATCCGAGGACGACCACAGCAGCGACCCCGGCGATTGCGAGGAAGGATTGACGGCGTGCGCGCCTCCGGTGATCCAGCACCAGGACATCGGTATCCGGACGATGGCCCGCTTTGAAGATCTCCTCACGCCGGTCATCGCCGAGGGAAAATCGCTCCCCTCCGAGCGTCGTGCCTAACAGGGCTACGAGGTCACTGAGTTCGTCGACTTCCTTCGCCAGGCTTTCGTCCTGGGCGATCGCTTGCACAATCTTCGCGGATTTAGGCTCGCTCAGTTCACCGAGGGCATGGGCCGTCAGGGCGGGATCATCTGGAGTGACATTCATAATATCTAGGCGGATTGGGGAGTGAGATTTTGAACGAGATCGTCCGGTAAAAAGCCACGGAGCCGCTTCAGCCCCGTGTGTAAAAGAAAACCGACATTGCCATTGCTCAGCTCGGTCACCTCGCTGATTTCCTGGTAGCTCAGACCTTGCTCGAATTTCAGGAGAATGACTTCCCGCTGATTATCAGAAAGCCGGGCGAGAGCTTCATGCACCTGTGTCACCCGCTCTCGCAGGTCGGCGCGCTCGGAGGGTGAACGACGAGATGAAGGAAGCCGGGCCATCTCGTCTTCCTCTAGACCCACGATCCGTTTTTCCTTCCGAATGACATCCAGCGAGCGGTTCCGACACACCGTGAAGAGCCAGGTCTTCAAGCCGTCCTTCACTTTTTCCACATCCTGGTGGTAAAGGCGGATGAAGGTATCCTGCACCACGTCACGGGCACGTTCGACGTCATGGAGAAAGCTCACCGCATATCCGATGAGCGGTGACTCATAGTCCATGAGGGCTTGTTTTACAAAGTCATCCTGGGTGATGGCTTTTTGCTCCGTCGTCTGCATCATGTGGTGATTTCTAATCTCCAAACGGATGAAACACCAATTCTCTTAGACTCTATTCGTGTTCAATCTCACCCCTCTCCCGCTGTGCACGCCTCATGAAATCAACAACCTTAAAAGTTTTACGAAAATCAGCCCGTTTATTAACAAATATTAAAAATTAAGTTGACCAAGACATCAGATTTTCGCTAGTGTCCGCACCGCCATGAAGACCCTTAGCCTTACTTCAAGCCTCGTAGCTGCAATGACTTTCTCGATCATTTCGGCCTCAGCCCAGCCCGACACCACCCTGCGTTCTCAAATTTCTCTTAAGGAAAAAGAACTGGTGGAGATTCAAAAAGAACTCGCTACCCTTCGCAGTAAACTGGCTAGCAAGCCCACCACTCCCACTGCCAAGCGCTATACCGTGACAGCTGGTGATACCGTCAGTTCCATTGCCCGCCGTCACGGCGTGAGCGCGAAGCAGGTGATGAACTGGAACAAGATCACGGATCCGACCAAGCTCCGCATTGGCCAGTCGCTCGTCATCGGCTTTTCCAGCACGGTAAAATCTTCCAAAAAAGCAGCGAAGATCGAAACCGTGACCAAAAAGCCCGCAGTGACAACCAAAGCGAAAGAGTATGTCATCCAGCGCGGTGACACTTTTTACTCCATCGCCCGTCGTCACAAGATGACCGTGACTCAGCTTCGTGCGCTCAATCCCGATGTCTCGACCCACTTGATCAGTGCTGGCCAGTCCCTCAATGTCACCGGAAAACCCACTTCGGAACAAGTCGCCAAAGTGAAAGCCGACCGTAAGGCGGCGAACATTGCGAAGGCCAGAACCCTGAAAGAAAAGGCAGCCAAAACGGCCAAAGCAAAGAAACTCGCCCTGGAAAAGAAGGCCTTATTGGCCCAGGCTGCTGAAAAGCAGCAAGCCAAAGAAGAGCCTCGCGTCACCCTGAAAGAGGTCAAAAAAGCCGATCCCACTCCGGAAGTCACGGTGCAGACCGAGAAGAAAGAAGTGGCGATCGCCGCCAACTCCACTCCCCCGGCTCCTCCGGTCATCGATCAGAGCCCGTCTGTGAATTCCCTTTCAACGAACTCAAAGCCCAAGACGATGTCCGCTATCATCCTGACCTCTGAGACCACCTTTGATGAATTTGCCGAGAAGCACGGCACCACCACCGACCAGCTCAATGCGCTGAACGGTTGGAACCTTCCGAAAGCCACCGTGCTCGCACGGGGATCGGAAATCTCCGTTCCCCAGTAATACCCTTTCGTCTTTTTTCTAAGGCAAGGCAGGGCGATAGCCGGTGGCACTTTCGAGTGCCACCGGCTATCCATGTACGGGAATCCCTAGAATGTCACCGTGGCCCCAAGATAATAAGCCCGGCCCGGGGCCTCAACTGCAGTGCCGAAGGTATCCGGGAAGAGCTCATACCCCTCATCGAAGAGGTTCTCGATCCGCCCGTGGATGGAGATGGCTTCATTGATGCGATACTCGCCGTAGAGGCGCGTGGTGAATCGCGAATCTGTCTGCGGGTTTCCAGCCGCGAGGTATGCCGCACCATCCACGTAGCTCGCACCGACCCCGAGCGTCCACGACTCGGCCTGATAGCTCAAATCAAACGAAACGAGATGATCCGGCAGATCAATGACCTCCTCTTTTTCCTGAGCAGTCCAGGCGAGACGGTAGCGTAATTTCTCCTCGAGGAAATGCCCCTCCGCACTGACCTCAAAACCACTGACCCGCGAGGACCCCGTGGAATTGACCCGCAGAGTGGTAGTGTCATCGGGACGAGTGGTGACGATGGCATTCTTCAGACTCTGATCGAAGTAGGTCAGACCAAAGCGATGATCACCCAAGGTCTGACTGACTCCAATTTCGAAACCGTCGATCTCCTCTGACTCGAGGTCCGGATTAGCCAGCTGGGTCGAGAAAAAGCTCGGGAAAAATTCCGAATCCAACACAGTGGGATTCCGGTAAGCTTCGCTGTATCGTGCGTGAACACGGGTTCCCGATTCCTCGACGCGATAGACCGCGCCGAGATTCCAGGCGCTGTCTCCGCCGAACTCATCATGCTCGTCATAGCGACCGCCAAGCTC
>CALBVA010000046.1 GCA_937969125.1 uncultured Verrucomicrobiales bacterium
ACTGGCCCTATGAGCACTCCATCGCCACCTACGCTCTCGCCGAAGCCTACACCCTCTGCGTGAAGTCCTTCGGAGAAAATCTTGAGAACCTCGAGGAGGCCGTCCAAGCCTCCGGCCAATTCCTCATTAACAGCCAGCACACAGGTGGCGGCTGGGATTACTCCTACTCCGAAGACAGCGGACGCGGTGGTGACACCTCTATCGTTGGCTGGCACCTTCAGGCTCTCAAAGCCTGCAAGTTCACCGGCCTCGACTTCAAAAACATGACCAAATGCTACAAGCGCGGCCTCGAATACATGGAGTCCAAGCAAATGAGCAGCGGAGCCATCGGGTATTCCGCTCCCAGCCTCCACGGGAGTCAGGATGGCACCACTCTTGCCTCTGTCGGAGCTCTTTGCTTCCAGATCTGGAAGTCGTCCTCGAACAGGGACGCCCGTAGGGCCTGTAAGTTCATCGACAAAGAAATGAAGTTCGACTGGAACACCGCTGATTGCGATCTCTACGGTCACTATTACGCGGTGCAAGCGATGATCAACCACGGCGGCGAGCCTTGGAAGAGATACAACAAGCTCTTCCGTGATCAGGTTCTTAACAACCAGAATGCCGATGGTTCCTACAAGCAGCTGAACAACGGTGGCAAGATCAACGCAGTCGGAGCCTCCTTCACCGGAAACAGTCCCTTCGCAACTCACTACCGCACCTGCCTCGCCACCCTTATGCTGGAGTCCTACTACCGTTTCCTTCCTGCCACCGGGCAAAAGAAGTAATCAGAGTCTCGAGTCATTTCCTTTCAAAACCGGCGCACCTCAAAAGTGCGCCGGTTTTTTGTGGATGCGCCGCAAAGACATAAAAGAAAACCACTTCTGGATGGTTGAGCGGCTGCGACCGATAGTTTGGGCGATCTCATCAAGACTGAGTTTTCCCTTCAGACCAAGGTTCACTGAAAGAAGACGCTGGAAGTGCCCTTCTGATCGGTAAAAGTAGTGGTGGTTGGTTCGGCTGCATGTTTCATGCATGCGGTCGCTAAACCAACTACCGCAGATCATCAAAAGCTAGAAAAGGCCTTTTTGCAAGGCGGGGAAAAAGAAGCCAGCGCCCTGTTCAACGAACTCCTCCGCGTCGCTGTCACTGTGCGCAAGGGCTTGCTGGATGCGATGCCGCAGGAAGTAGAGTCACTCTGTGGCTCGCAGCACCATCCTGATCCGGAGAGTTCCTGCCATCGTGCCGGGAGCGAAAAAGGAACGAACGGCTGATCTCAATGGTCAGAAGGAGGCGATTGTCCGCCCAAGAGTTCGGCACGAGGATGAGGGAGGAGGTGCAATTGGTGACTCCAAGTCGCTTCCAATCAGGGTGATGATCTTCGGTCAAGTCGTGGCAGCAGTGGGAGTGGGGTAAGGACTCCCAATCCGAGCTGCGGGTCGCATCGACCAAGGCACGGTGAGCAAGAGTGCCGCGTCACGAATGTGGGTGGAAAAGCCTGGAGCAACTCGATCTCATTCGGACATGGGTCCTCGCGAGTTCCGACTCGCTCTGGCATCATGAGCATACCTGTGTACAAACCTCTCAGCGAGGGGGTACTAAAATTCCGGAAAATCCGTCATGCACATTTCTCGGAGAGTCAGTTTTTGAAAACTTAGTTGAGAGGCGGGCGATGCGGAGTCCTATTTCTCTGAGGTGGTGGGTTCGGGGTAGCGGTAATAGACTTGGAGCATGAGGGTGGCGAGGCAGGTCCGGTAGTGGGTGGCGAAGCGGCTTTCCCCTTTGTATAAGGAGGCAACAGCTTTGACTCTACGCTTGTCGGAGATATCAAAAAAGGATCCATCTTCTTTTTGATTTTCGAGAAGCTGGGGTTCGACCATGTCGCGGTATTTTTCCCATTTCTCGCCGCCGTGCTGGTACATCGCCATGCCGGCGTGGTAGTGGCCGTAGAGGTCGGAATCCGGGGTGTCCCAATCGAACTTCATTTTTTGGTCGATAAATTTGCAGGCTTTGCGGGCCACCTTGTTGGAGGAGGACTTCCAAGTCTGAAAGCAATGAGCTCCGACAGCGGCAAGAGTGGTGCCATCCTGACTCCCATGGAGGCTCGGAGAGGAATACCCGATCGCACCGCTGGCCATCTGCTTGGATTCGATGTATTCCAAGCCGCGCTTGTAGGCCTTATTGACGTTCCGGAAGTCGATCCCCGTCGATTTGCAGGCGTGCAGGGCCTGCATCTGCCAGCCGGTGATAGAGACATCTCCGCCGCGCCCGCTGTCCTGAGAGTAGCTGTAATCCCAGCCGCCGCTTTTGTGCTGACTGTTGATGAGTAGTTGTCCGCAGACCTGAACGACTTTTTTAAGCATGGGGACATCCTCTTCATAGCCACGGACACAGAGAGTGTAAGCTTCGGCGAGGGCGTAGGTGGCGATGGCGTGCTCGTAAGGCCAGTGGTCATCCCTAGGATCATTGGTCAATTTGCCCTTATTCTTTCGGGCGACCTTAATCAGATATTCGAGGCCCTTCTTGATGTTCTCGCCAAAGGCTGGGGAAGTGATGCCCTCGCCGTGGCCGACAAAGCAGAGGATGGAGAAGGCGGTCATGCTGACCGAGCGATTCCGGCACCACGAGCCGTCGGGATTTTGGGTGGACTTCAGATATTCTAGTGCATGAAGAACGGCTGCTTCGGTATTAATGTCTCCGCCGGCTTTCTTGATGCGGTCGATACGGAGCTTTGGTGAGCAACGGCCGTGGAAGATGGGGGGGATTTTTTTGAGACCTTTGACCTCGGTCGGTTTGGTGATTTGTTGGGCAGATGTCGGAATGAGGGAGGTGATTGTCAGGATCCCAATAGTGACCATGCGGAGAAGGTGCATGGTGGCATTAGACAGGACGGGTAAAATTTAGCAAGAATGACCCTATTTCTGTCCCGTGGCCGGAAGGTAGCGGTAGTAAGCTTCCAGCATAAGGGTGGCGAGGCAGGTGCGGTAGTGAGTTGCGAAGGGACTGTTTCCGGTGAAGGAGGCCGCAACGGCGTTGATCTTGCCACCATTGTTCAGCTGCTTGTAGGAACCATCGGCATTCTGGTTGTTAAGAACCTGATCGCGGAAGAGCTTGTTGTATCTCTTCCAAGGCTCGCCGCCGTGGTTGATCATCGCTTGCACCGCGTAATAGTGACCGTAGAGATCGCAATCAGCGGTGTTCCAGTCGAACTTCATTTCTTT
>CALBVA010000047.1 GCA_937969125.1 uncultured Verrucomicrobiales bacterium
TGTAGATCCCATGCTTTCGCCGGGTCTCTTCATGGCGATGGAATCCGCAGTGCTGCTGGATAACTATGTCTTTGGAAGAAAGCCGAAGGGAGCACAGAAGTATTGCAACGAACTCATGAAGTGGCACCGTTCATGGCAGGAGCTCATTGATTATTTCTATAGCGGTGAGATGCTCCGGCTCTACGAGGCGGGCAGCGCGGCCGCCAAAAACGCCGGATTTTTCAATCCCGCCAGGTGGATGGAAAAGCACGTCAGCCGGGTCATCGCGGCAATGGCTTCCGGCACTGAAACCTGCTCCATTTATAATAAGAAGCTCCTCTTTTATTCCAGCAAACACCTCGCCTGGGACGTGCACGATGCGGACTTCTATAAAGTGCGGGGATAAAAAAACGCCCGACCGCTGCGAGCGGACGGGCGTCATTGGAGGAAATGATCGGTATTCCGATTACTCGGTATATTTGCGGTGACCTTCTTTTTTAAGGCCTTTGAGTTTGCTCTTCAGTTCATCGGCCTTGTCTTCGTCACCTTCGAGATAAGCGATTTCGAGGGCGCAGAGATCGACATAGGTGAGGCCCATGAGGCGCTTATAGTCGGCGGTGGCTTTGGCCTTTTCCTTGGCGTCCTTGATCTGGGCGAACATTTCAGGAATGTATTCCAGAGACTTAATGGTCGAAGCTTGCGCGGCGTGGACCAGCTTAATTTTTTCCTCGGTGGTTTCGGCTTTACGGAGCTTCTTGAGCGACTTGCTCAGGACGCTCATTTCCTTGGCGAGCGGGGTGTCTTCGTCGTCATCCGCGAAGGCGGGAGCGAGCATTCCGAATCCCATCGCGAAGGCGACGGCAAGAGGCTTGAGGGAAAAATGCAATTTCATGTCGGCAAGATTACTCGCCGATCAAGCGAGGTCTGTCAAAACAAGCTCTGCTAAATGACGGCGGCTTACTTCTTCAACTTCACGCAGACGAGGGTTTTTTGTCCACGCATGAGCAGGTGCCCATTACTCAGGGCCAGCGGGCTCCAGAAGCGGAGGTCATTCCGCTGGCTCAGATCCACATCGAAGATATTCGCCTTCGCCATCTCCTTAAAACCAGCAGATGAGGGGTTCACCAAGCGAAGTTCACCAGTGTCGCCATCCTGGATAATGAGCATTCCATCCGCGTGAAGGGTCGCGCCTCGCCCCATGAAAGGATCATTTCCGGTGCTCCACTTCTCCTTGCCATCAAGAGTGTAGCAGACCAACCCTCCCTTTTTCCGGCGGGTTTTGCCTTTGTAATTCGCATTCTCATTCGCCAGGAAATAGAGGTGCTTTTCGATCAAAAGCGGCGGATGAATCTGGGTGCCCTTCTTAGTGGACCAGAGCTCCTTGACCTCGTAGCTATCGCCGGATTTTTCGACCGAGAGCATCTTGGATCCGGCCTTATATCCACCAGAGGCGAAGATGCGTTTCTCATCGATCTGGATAGGAATGGTGATCGGGATTTGGTTTTGGTAGGCCTTCGAGGACCAGAGCTTTTCGCCTGTCTTCGGGTTGTAGCTGTGTAGCCCGCCATTCTCCCCGGTCGTGAGTAGCACGACCTGCTGCTCACCACCAAACTCCATCACGACCGGTGAGGAGTGAGTATTACCAATGCCACCGCTCTTCCAAAGTTCCTTGCCCGTTTTCTTATCCCAACCCGCGATTCCAGTGTCCTCTCCGAAAGGCATCACGATTAAGACATCCCCCACGATCAAAGTGCACTGAGCGTATCCCCAGTGAGGAGCCTTGGCATCGGGATAACGGTCTTTCAGCTTAATTTTCCAATCTGCCTTATGGGTCTTGCGATTAATGCGGAAGACCTCTCCAAAAGTTCCGAGCGTATAAACGGCATCCTGCTCCACCGTCGGCACGCTGCGTGATCCGGGAAAAGACGGCTCTCCCTCGGAAGAGCTTTCGTAGCGCCACTTCTCCTTTCCATCCTTCAGCGAAAGACAAAGCAGCATATCCTTCTCCTGCGCCACCCGATCCGCGATATAAATCTCGTCTCCGACAACTGCGGCTCCACCAAATCCACTTTCCAAGTTCGCCTTCCAAAGAATTTCCGGCCCTTTTTTCGGGAAGGACTTGATCAATCCGGTTTCCGTGGAAGTGGCATCGGCGCGGGGTCCAAGAAATTGCGGCCAGTCTTCGGCCTGCAGGGCAGTAATTGAGAGGCTGGCGACAGCGGTGAATAAGAGGGGAATTTTCATGGGACTGATCTAAGAGATATAATTCATCCACAAGGAATGGCTAGAAGGAAAAGAAGCACCCTCGCCAAAGAGCCTTGCCCCCCCTCTCCCACCTTTCTAACTTCACTCCCATATGAGCAAAAAACCTGTCCGCATCGGAGTCGTAGGCTATGGATTCATGGGACGCACCCATTCAAACGCCTATTCTCAGCTTGAGCATTTTTTTGAGACCGAACACGTCCCGGTCCGCCAAGTCATCTGCGGTCGCTCAGAGGATAAGGTGAAAGCCTTCGCCGAGAAATGGGGTTACGCACACACCGAGACCGATTGGCGGGAGCTGGTGAAGCGAGACGATGTGGATGCCATCGATATCTGCACTCCCAATGACTCCCACTATGACATCGCGATGGCTGCGATTGAAAACGGGAAGATGATTCTCTGCGAAAAGCCGCTCGCCCTGAATGGCGAGCAAGGTTTGAAGATGGTGGAAGCGATCGAGAAGGCGGGATTGCCCAATCTTGTCTGGTATAATTACCGCTTCCTCCCGGCAGTCACGCTGGCGAAGAAGATCGTGGACTCCGGCGAGCTGGGACGCATTTACCACTACCGCGCTAATTTCCTACAGGACTGGACGATGTCCGAGGAACTACCCCAGGGTGGTGCGGCACTCTGGCGCCTGGATGCCGCCTCCGCCGGCTCCGGAGTAACCGGAGATCTCCTTGCGCATAACATCGACTGCGCTCGCTGGATCAATGGCGACATTGTCAGCGTCTCCGCCATGACCGAAACCTTCATCAAGGAGCGCGTCCACCAGGAGACCGGCGAGAAGCACCCCGTCACCATTGATGATGCCTGTGCATTCCTCGCCCGGTTTGAGAATGGATCCATGGCGATCTTCGAATCGACCCGCTATGCTCGGGGGCACAAGTCCTACAAAACTTTCGAGATTAACGGGCACGATAAGTCCCTCTCCTGGGATCTCCACGACCTCAACCGTCTCTCATACTTCGACCACGCCGTGCCGGGCGAGACCCGTGGCTGGTCCAGCGTGCACGTCTCCGATGGCGACCACCCCTACACCGGGAACTGGTGGGTTCCGGGACTTTGCCTTGGGTATGAGCATTCCTTCGTGCATGGCGCAGTCGAGTTCATGAAGAGCCTGGATGATCCCTCGGCTAAGAAAGCCTACCCTGACTTCCGCAATGCCCTCGGCACCCAATACGTCTGCGATGCCGTGCTGGAATCAGCGCACACGAAGCAGTGGGTCGATGTGAAGCAGGCCTGATTGCCACGCATCAATCTCGCCCGATTTTACGAATCTTCAGCCAATCAGTGGCGCGAGCGGACCAGGAGCCGATGGCGGAATTATTCCGGCTCCGGGTTCCGTATCCGTGCCCACCATTTTGATAGATGTGAAGCTCGGCGGAGACGCTGGCCCGCTTTAGCGCACTGTAAATCGCGACTGCGCCGAGCGCGGTCGAGGCATCGTCGTCAGTATGCACGATAAAGGTCGGCGGGGCTGATTTGCTAATCTGAATCTGCGGAAGAAGCTTCCCGGATTTTGGATCGAGGGTTCTCCAAGGATACACCAGCATGGCAAAGTTTACCCGGTGATCCTGCTGATCGACGGCATCGACGGCTTCGTAGTCCGGAGCGATGTCGCCCAGATGCATCGCGCCGACCTGTCCCCCTGCCGAGAATGCCAGGAGACCAATCTTCTCCGGATTAATCGCGAATTTTTCCCAGTAAGTGCGGAGGTAGCGCACGGCACGCTGGGAATCCTGGAGCGGACGTTTCCAAAGATTTTTGGAATTGCCTCCCGCTTTAGTGCGATAGCTTAAGACAAACACCGAAATCCCCAGATCGTTGAGGAACTTGGCAGTTTCCGAGCCCTCGAGGTTCGGGACCACGTACTTGAATCCTCCGCCGGGCAGGACGACCACGGCGGCACCGGTAGACTTCTCTGGAGGTGCGAGATAGGCCATGAGGGTGGGTTTGGTGATGCCCTTCACCCGCGTGATGGAAGGATCTGCTTTCTTCGGAGGCAGTTTCACCCCCAGATTTGCGGTGGTCTCGCCAGGTGCTTTGTCCGGCCAAATGGAAATGACCTCGGTCGCGTGAATCGGGAGGATGAGAATGAGAGTGAGAAGAAGGCGAGGGAAATTCATCTTAGAGTGATGCTATCGAGTTGAGAAAGACGGGCAAGCTCGTTATCCGCGCTCAACTTTCGGTCATTTCGCGGTTGAAAATACCGTCCAGCCGACAAAGCCTCCCCGCGAAATGAACGTCTCGCTCAATTGGCTCAAAGAACGCCTCGATCTTGGTTCCCGCTCACTGGATGAAGTATGTGATCTCCTCACCTTCGCTGGTATCGAGGTCGAGGGGCTAGAGACCATCGGCGTGCGGAGCGAGAAAATCGTGGTCGCCGAAATCAAGGAGGCAGTGCAGCACCCGGATGCGGATAAGCTGAAAGTCACCCAAGTCGATGCCGGCGAGGGCCAGCTGCGCCAGATCGTCTGCGGTGCCAAAAATTACAAGGTGGGTGACAAGGTCCCCTGCTGCCTTCCCGGCGCTGAGCTTCCCGGCGGATTCGCAATCGGCGAGACGAAGATGCGCGGAGTGGAGTCGAAGGGCATGCTCGCCGCCGGATCCGAGATTGGCCTGGAAGATGAGGAAGATGGCCTGCTGATTTTAAAGACCGAGGCCGCCCCCGGAACACCAGTGAAGGACCTCTTTGACTCGGACACTCTGATCGAAGTCGAGATCACCCCGAACCGCCCTGATCTGCTTTCCCATTCCGGAATGGCCCGTGAGCTGGCCGCCCTTCTGGAGACCACCTGGTCCCCGGTGGAGAAGGCCAATGAGACCTCTCTCGGCGAAGACAGCAGCGTCGCGGTTACGAATTCCAAGACCTGCCCTTTCTACTCCGCACTCACAATCAAGGGAGTGAAAGTCGCCCCGAGTCCGGCGTGGCTCACCAGAAAATTGGAGTCCATCGGACTGCGCCCGATCAACAACATCGTGGATATCACCAACTACGTCCTTCACGAGTTGGGTCAACCTCTGCACGCCTTCGACGCCGCGAAAGTCACCGGCGCGATCACGGTAAGTAATGCCACCGCAGGCGCAAAATTTCAGGCTCTCGATGAAGAAACCTATGAGCTAGAGGAAGTCGATTGCGTGATCTCGGATGAATCCGGAACCGTCCTCGCCCTCGCTGGCGTGATGGGCGGCCTGGAGAGTGGCGTCAGCGATGGCACCACCGACATTATTCTGGAGTCCGCTTACTTCACCACCTCGGAGATTCGTCGTACTTCCCGCCGACTTTTCCTCACCTCTGATTCCTCCTACCGCTTCGAGCGCGGTGTGGATCCTCAGCAGGTTCTCCCGGCCTCTGCTCTGGCAGCGGCACTCATTCTCGAAATCGCCGGTGGCGAGGCTGCCCCGGTGACGGTGACTGCTGGAGAACTTCCCGGTGCGCTTCCGGATGTAAAACTGGATACAGTGCGCCTCCTGCAACTCATGGATGACAGCATTTCGCTGGAAGACGCAGGCGCCATTCTCACCCGCCTCGGCATCACTGCCGGTGAGGGAGATCATTGGAAAATCCCGAGCTGGCGTGGCGATCTGGAGCGTTCCGCAGATCTTGTCGAGGAAGTGGCCCGCGTACACGGGCTGGAAAATATTCCATCCCGCACCGGAGGCACTGCGGTGGATGAGAGTGCAATTGATCGTGACTACGACCGCCTCCTCGACCTCAAAAAGAAGCTCGTGGCGATTGGATTCTTCGAGGCCCAGACCATCAAGCTGATCTCCGAAGCACAGGTGGAGGACTGCCTACCACTCCGTCCGCTGCAAGACGGCGATTTGGTCAAAGTGGCCCGCCCACTCAGCGCGGATCACGCCGTCCTGCGTCCCGCACTCACCGCCGGACTCATGGCAGTGGCGGAGACCAATGTCCGGCAGGGGGTGAAGTCGCTCCGATTCTTCGAGGCTGGCCGACAGTTCCGTAACGTCGGTGGCGGCAAGGTAACCGATCTGGAGGCGGACTCTCTAGGTCTCCTCATGACCGGCGAAGCCCAGCCCCTTTCCTGGAGCCGCGGCGAGAATCGCGCTATCGACCTCTACGACGTGAAGGCCGCCATCCAGTCTGCTCTCGGCGGAGCTGAGGTGCAATTTTCCCCGCGTCCTCGCGACGGATTCCTTTTGGCGGGAGACATTCAACTCGGAGGCAAGCCCATCGGAGCATACGCCCAAGTGCTGCCCTCGCGGGCACGAAAGGCTGGGGTGAATGGACCGCTTTACCTCGCAGAGCTGGACCTGAAGAAGGTCCTTGGCCTAGCTAAAGACATGTTTCAGGTGGAAGAATTACCGCAGTTTCCCGGATCGAGCCGTGACATATCGATGGAGTTCCCCGCCAAGACCTCGAACCTTGAGATCGAGAAAGCTCTCGCGAAACACAATGATCCCCTGCTCGTTTCAGCGATCTGCTTTGATCAATTCAGCGACCCGAGCGGAGAGAAACTGGCGGCAGATAAGAAGGCGATTTCTTACTCCTTCCTTTACCGTTCTCCGAAGGGAACCCTGAAGCAAAACGAAGTCGATGCCGCGCATCAGAAGTTGCAAGCCCACCTTCAGAAGTCGCTGCCGGTGACGTTCCGGTAAGGGCTCCCGTCCAGATCAGCAGTTGCGAAATCGCGCTACTTCGAGAAACGGTAGTGCCCGTCGATAGTGTAATCGAAAAGGGCGGCTTCCCATACGGGGCCATTACCGATGTTGTGGACGACCCAGCGCTCGCTTTTCTTAGCGCCAGGGCCGGGAACGACGATTCCCACGTGCTTGCCGCCATTCAGGAGCTGCCAGATGACAATGTCACCCACGCCGAAGTCCTCGGAGTCCTGAGTCATCGCGAGCGGCTGGCCCTTCCGGCTGAAAAAGCGCTGAAGGTTCTGCACGCGGCGATGGTCCACATTAGTATCGGGTTTTGTAGTGTCCCAGAGCTGCGGGTAAGCGTAGAAATTCTGTTTGATGTCCTCGTGCAGCTCCAGCTGGAGGTCCACTCCGATCGCACGATAGGCCCGCACGATCAAATCCTCCGCCTTGCCGCGTTCCGGAGCGATGTCACCACCAGGGAAATCGATTTGATAATAGGCGCGATCAAATGTGACGTCCACCTGAGTCCGCTGCAGGGCGGCAGCGGCGAGACGTGAGCCAAAGTCCCCATCAGACTGCAGCGAGCTGACGGCCTCATTGACATTCGCATCAGAAGTCAGGTCCTGCTGGGCTCGGAGGAAGGGAATCAGCGGCTTAAGGAAGATCCCGGCAATCGCCACCGCAAAGGCGACAAGCAACCATCCACCGAGTGTGCTGCGGCGCTTTTGTTTCATCGGAGCGGGTCCGATGTATTCGATTGGTCTCATTAAAAGAGAGAATGGGTGAAGCTGCGGATTTCTAGCGATTTTCTCGTCACATGACGAGAGAATTCCTCTAAATTACCTTGCCGAAGCGCGATTTTGTTCATTTTTCCGTAATAATGAACCGAATCGCCTTAATTCATGCTGACCGCTGTCCTGATTTTGATGATCTAGATGATTTTGGTCTCAGCATTAGCCGGGATTGGGCGGGCAATGAGATCCCCTCTCCGCCAAAAATTCTCTTCTGGCTGGATCAGAAAAAACTCCACTTTATTGCGGGAAGAAGAGGAGACCCTCCGCAGTCGCACCCGGAGAGTCGGCCCCATTGCTATCAGGCGGATCTGTGGAGATATGACGTCGCGGAATTCTTCCTCAGCACTCCCGACAGAGAAACATATCTCGAATTCAATCTCGCCCCAAATGGCGCCTGGTGGTCCTGCGCCTTTGGAGCTCCCCGCCAGCCACTCCCGGGCGAGCCATCGATAATCCCGGAGGTCACCACCCGCGCCTTCCACAGTGATCGTTACTGGGCGGTTGTGGCGAGCATTCCAATCGATTGGATGGAAGAGCATTACCAATTCGGGCCGGAAAGCTCGCTGAATGCCACCCTCATCCTAAACTCACCCCGCCAGATCTTTCTCACCGCGGCACCGCTAAGCTCTTCCGAACCGGACTTTCATCGCCCGCATGAATTTCTGCCGGTGGAATTTACTTCTCTCTCGCGTGACTTTCCGAAAGCGGCCAGATAGACTTCAGCCATGTCCGAGACGCCGCAGTCCGCGCCCCTCACCGACCGCCCCGCCATTGATTTTCAGGGCGCTAACCTTGCTGTCGCTTCGCCCGACTCCGTCTCGGAGGCCTGCTTCAGCGTGCCTGCGGTCCGGGCCCTGCGTTATGCCCGCCCGAATGGGATCCTCGTGGTCTTTTGCTCGGAGGATGTCGCGCACGTTTGGAAAAATGTTCAAGAGGTCCGACAGATCGTCACCTATCCGGCCTCGGAGTCACCCCGAAAGATTCTCAAACTGATCGCAGATACCCGCGTTCCCTTTGATTCATCCATCGCTTGGGACGATTGCCCGGCAGCCCAGGCCTTCTCCCGTGCCGCCATCCCTCAGCGTCTCGGATACCCGACTGCGAAGCTTCTGAAGTACCTCACACACGCCGTCGAGGTAGTGCGGAACATCGGTCCGATCGAGCATCAGGTGAATCACTACCTCCTCTTTGTTCACAAGCTCGGGGCAGATCCTTTTAATCCGGTCAACTTCGAGACCGTCGACCGTCCCCCACAAGGCGAAACCTTCCGCGTCGCTCTCGTTCCCGGATCGGACTACGGACCGGCCTGCGAGTGGCCGATGGATCGCTGGGTGGAGCTCGCCAGAAATCTCAAGGACCATTGCGAGCTGGCCATCCTACCCTCACCCGAGCGCGCGGGCCCGGCCAAAACACTCGCACGCGAGCTGGGGAATCCAGATCTCTTCGTAGGACTGGATAACGATGAGATGGTCGACTTCATCCTCACCTGCCAAGGCATGGTGGCCAATGACGGCTCTCTGCCGCATATCGCCTCCCTCGTCGGCACACGTGCGATGGTTTTCTTCGGCCCGAATGAACCGGAGTGGAAGCGCCCTCTCGGCCGGATGCACCGCATCGTGCGTCGCCACGTGGCGTGCAGCGGTTGCCTGCTGACAAAGTGCAGCATGGACCATCGCTGCATGATCGAGATCTCGGTGGAAGATGCCCTGGAAGAAATCCGGAAGCTCTTCAATCCTTAATCAGTTAAGACGTATTGCATCAGTAGCGACTGGATCGTCACGTAGAATTCGTCACGAAAGTAGGCGGAGCGCATGTCCTCGTCAGAAATTTCATCGGCATCGCGTAATTCCCGCGGGCCAAATCCATATTTTTCCTCAAGAGCCAGACGCGCCTGATTCAGCGCGCCATACCATTGCTCCGCATCATCGCGGCGAATGATCACCTCATCCTCCTCGGCCTTCCGGGCTTTTTCCACCACGCCGGAAACGTAACTCCGCTGGCTGGAAAACTCGGTGGCCAATTCCGGCATCACGATGTCCTCCCACATCGAGTCCTCATCCATCAGACCCGCCAGCTTTTGCGGCAGGTCACCTTGCGCATCACCCGCGATTTTAAGAAGGACGTCCCAATCCTGCTCCTCCTCCGGGACCAGTTTCAGTCCGCCGTCCAATGTCGGTCCCACCGTCATCATTCTGATTTTTCGAGGGTCGCGTGAAGCTGTGCGCTGTGCAGTTGGTTCACATACATTTCGGCTTTCTCACGGCCACCGGTCCACACCACCGCTTTTCCGCGTTGGTGCACCGCCATCATCATTTCCTCGGCCTTCTCACGGGAGTAGCCAAAGATTTTCACGATCACGCGGGCCACATACTCCATGAGATTCACCGGGTCATCGAGAATAATGACCTGCCACGGCTTATCGACCTGATCCTTGCTGCGCGTCTCGCTCTTGCGCGTGGGTGCTTGCACTGCATTCATCGTCTTCTAAATTTCCACCGCTTTTTCCGGAGCCTCCACCCAGCGGCCATGCTCGCGGATAAGGTCCTGCAATCGCTCGACGGCTTCCCCTTCCGGGATGTTGAATTTCACCGGCTCCTTGCCGACGTAGAGATTGATCTTACCCGGAGCACCGCCGACGTATCCGAAGTCCGCGTCCGCCATCTCGCCGGGGCCATTGACAATACAACCCATCACCGCGATGCGCACGCCTTTGAGATGACCCGTGGCTTCGCGAATCTTTTGCGTGGTGTCCTGCAGGTTGAAAAGAGTACGTCCGCAGCTCGGGCAAGCCACGTAGTCGGTCTTAAAGATGCGCGCACCAGCCGCTTGCAGGATATTATAAGAGAGACGGAGCGACTGCCCCGGAGCCTCCTCGCCCTGGACGATGATGGCATCACCAATCCCGTCACAAATGAGTGAACCGAGATTCATGGAGGCACGGAGAAGAGTCGGCAGGAAATCCGAGCCAGCATCAGCCGAGGGCTGAAGGGTGTCCTTTAGAAGAATGGCGTGCCGAGCATCGAGCTTCGAAGCCAGGAGACGGAAAGCGGCGATCACCGGAATGCCAAGATCATAACGAACCGTCACCAATTCCAAATTACCGGATTGATTGACCGCCGAGACTGCCTCGTCGTCGCGGGGATCGAGGACTATGATGCCCGCGTCCTCCAGAACGATCTCAGGTTTAAAGTCGCCCATCTGCTCGATCTTATGCGCGACGGCATCCCACTTTTTGCGAGAGGTGAAGACCCGGGTCAACTCGGTGCCGCCAAGTTTCAAGTCTCGGACTTCTCGTACTTCCGACTTACGGCGTTCGAATTCAAAAGGATTCCAGGTCGGAGCGACCTCCTGCGAGCAGCCGCCAGTGGGGATCGCGGTGACCAGAGCCTGCGCTACCGGGACCTCATGGACCGCGTCCTCGGTGAGGCTAACACGAATGGTATCACCGATGCCGTCGGCAAGGAGGCTGCCGATGCCGATCGCACTTTTAATCCGGCCATCCTCGCCATCGCCCGCCTCAGTGACTCCGAGATGAAGGGGGTAATTCCAATCCGGGCCTTCCTCAGCAAGTCGCGCCACCAGGAGCCGGTAGGCCTCGATCATCACCTTGGGATTCGAGGCCTTCATTGAGAAAACAAAGTTGTGGAAGTCCTCCTCCCGGGCGATGCGAGCAAACTCCAGCGCACTCTCCACCATACCGAGCGGGGTGTCGCCGTAGCGATTCATGATGCGATCAGAGAGGGAGCCGTGATTCGTCCCGATGCGGATGGCGCGGCCGAGGTCTTTACAGAGATGGACGAGCGGGGCGAATTCCTCCCGAATCCGCCCGAGCTCCTCTTCGTATTGCTCGTCGGTGTATTCGCGGATTTCGAATTTTTTCTTATCGGCGTAGTTCCCGGGATTTACGCGAACCTTCTCGACCCATTTGGCGGCTTCAAAGGCAGCATCCGGCTTAAAGTGGATATCAGCGACGAGGGGAACGTCGCAGCCGGCAGCGCGCACACCATCGCGGATATTCTCCAGATTTTGCGCATATTTTTTAGTCTGTGCGGTGATGCGGACGATTTGGCAACCGGCCTCCGCCAGCTGTAGGACCTCTGCGACACAGGCCTCGGTGTCGCGGGTATCGGAGGTGATCATTGACTGCACCACCACGGGATGGCCGCCGCCCATCTTGACATTTCCGACTGTCACCACGCGCGATTGACGGCGCGAATACTCGAAGAGATCGGGACAATACTGGAGGTCTGGGGAGTTGGCGGACATCTACCCACTCTTCCTAAGCGAAAAGCTCCGCCGCCGCAACGGCAGCGTGAGAACGACCCGGAAAAAAAAGCTGCTCCGGTTTCCCGGAGCAGCTTTTGAGAAAGGAGGAAAATTCCCGGTAGATCCTAGAGGGAGTCGCCGAGCATCTTCATGGCGTCAGCGGCGCGGTTGGAGTAACCCCACTCGTTGTCATACCATGAGCAGACCTTCACCATGTTACCATCGATGATGGTGGTGAGTTCACTATCGAAAATGGAGCTATGCGGGTCACCCACAATGTCCTGAAGGACGAGAGGCATTTCGCTATAGTGGAGGACTCCCTTGAGAGGACCTTCGGCAGCTTCCTTGAAGGCGGCATTGACCTCTTCAGCGGTGACATCGGCATTCAGCTCAGCGACAAGATCGGTGAGGGAGCCGGTGGGAGTGGGGACACGGAAGGCGCCGCCATTCAGCTTACCCTTCAACTCGGGAATGACCTCGCCAATGGCGCGGGCCGCTCCGGTGGAGGAAGGAATGATGTTCTCAGCAGCGGAACGTGCGCGGCGGAGGTCACCGTGAGGAGCATCAAGGAGACGCTGGTCACCGGTGTAGGAGTGAATGGTGCTCATGAAGCCACGCTTGAGGCCCCACTTATCATTGAGAACCTTGGCAAGAGGAGCCAGGCAGTTGGTGGTGCAGGAGGCATTCGAAACGATGTGGTGATTTTCAGCATCGTATTCGTCGCTGTTGATGCCGAGGCACATGGTGAGATCGGGATCAGTCGCAGGAGCGGAGATAAGAACCTTCTTGGCACCAGCGGTGATGTGCTTGGTGGCACCTTCGCGGCTGCAGAAGAAACCGGTGGATTCCAGGACGACGTCGGCATTCCACTCGCCCCATGGCAGGTTTGCAGGATCGCGCTCAGCGGTGGCGTGGATCTTGTGTCCGTCGACGATGATGAATTCGTCATCATAAGAAACCTCACGGGAGAACTGCCCCTGGGAGGAGTCATACTTGAGGAGGTGTGCGAGAGTCTTGTTGTCGGTGAGATCGTTGATCGCGACGACTTTCTTGAGCTCATCGTCGCTCATGGAGCGAAGCACCATCCGGCCGATACGGCCGAATCCGTTAATTGCATAATTTGCCATGGGTTTGTCCTAGAATTAGGGTTGGAGTTGTCCTCCCAAACCAGGCTGGCGGGAAAACGGCGGCATTATGCAAGGAAGCGGTCCTCCGTCAAGGGATGGATGGACAGCGGGCGCGGGAGGAATTTCTGAAGGCTACTTCGGAGCTCCCTCGTAGATGAGGGTGTGGCCGACCTCTTTCTTCGTCTTACGTTTCCAGAAGAGACAATGCAGCCGCTGGTTCTTTGGCCGCTTCAGGCTGTTCTCAAAGAAGAAATCCGCATTGCCCTGCGCGTCAAGGTAGCCGAATTTGGTCAAGCGGTCGGGTTCCGGTAATGGGACCACCTTGGTTCTACCGGGTTTGATGATGATGGTTTTACGGTCGGCAACCATCACGTAGACATCTTTATGGGAAACATTGGTGAAGCGAACATGCTGGAGTGGTAACGCTTCGAGGTCATCCGGGACGACCATCGACAAGGATTTCTCCCAATTCATCTCCTTGTGAGCGGGGAAAATGACAGCGAGTTGGTGGGTAAGCTTCGCCTTAATCGGGAGCTTCATCCACGATTTACCTTCAGCAGTCTTCCCGCGGTAAATATCAAGGGACTTCTTCTTCGGCGGAAGCGGGATGGATTTTGAGAGGTTGATGAAGCCAAGATTGGCTACGAGAGGATCAAGGTCCTTTCGCGCAAAGGAAAATTCCGCCGGAGGGGCTTCCTCTTTCTCAAAGGGGTCCATGACCCGGATCCCATTTTTAAGCTTCCACTTGAAGGGCGGACGCTCCCCTAGCGCAATCACCCTGAGATGATTTGGCTTGGCTTTTTTCTTCTGACCAAGGGCCGAGCCGGTGAGCAAGAGGGGTAGGATTAAAAGAGCAATCAGGATTTTCATGGTGTTCTGCAAATTACCAAGCTTCCCGAGT
>CALBVA010000048.1 GCA_937969125.1 uncultured Verrucomicrobiales bacterium
GTATTTCCGCTGGCATCGATATCGCCTGCCTGAATGGCTGCACCGTCCAATTCAACGTTCGTGGTCAGAGTCGTGGTTCCGGTCAGGGTCTGATCGCCGGTGGTTGTGACATTACCGCTGAGGGAGGACGTTCCGGCCACCTCCAGCACTGAGACATCAACAGTGCTCCCAGCGATGAGGTTCCCATCGACATCGAGCGTTTGCATTCCGCTGATGACCCCGGTAGTGGTGAGATTCCCGGTGACATTGAGCTCACCGCCGCCAATGGTCGCAGTTCCGACATTTGCGCTGGCGATGGTGGCAGCAGTTTCGGTGACGAGGTTTCCGTTCGTGATGTCACCAGTGCTGACCGAGCTATCGCCATCGAGAGTGAGGGTGTTCCCCCCGGCGTCAATATTGCCGATCTGGATCGCCGCGCCATCCAGCTCGACATTCATCGCCAAGGTGGTGTTGCCCGTCAGGGTCTGATTGCCAGTAGTGGTGACGTTGCCATTAAGAGAGGATGTGCCTGCAACTTCCAGCGCGGAGACATCAACAGTACTCCCAGCAATTAAGTTCCCATCAACATCAAGCGTTTGCGGACCGCTGATGACCCCGGTAGTAGTGAGATTCCCAGTGACATTGAGTTCACCTCCTCCGATGGTCAAACTATCGACACTTGCGCTAGCCACAGTAGCTTCGCTTTCAATAGCCAAGTTGCCGTTGGAAATCGCTCCAGTGGAGACAGATGTGTCACCATCCAGAGTCAGGGTATTCGAATTGCCTACAATATTGCCTGTCTGGATTACCGAACCCTCCAACTCAACGTTCGAAGCCAAGTTGGTAGGAGCAAGCAGATTAATCGTCCCAGCGACGACGTCTCCGCTTAGAGTCAAATTGGTGCCAGGCTCCAAGGCGTTGATTTCTTCCAGCGGGTTACCGATTCCGACCGAGGGCAGTCGAATGCCAGAGCCAGTCAGGCTAAGAACATGGTTGCCTAGGATCTCGCCATCGAAAGGCATCTCCGCCCCCCCTGTTCCCATCCGATCGAAGGTCAACCCACCCATCCCGGCGTCAAAGGTCTGGTTCTCGATGAGGGTAAGTGTGTCGAAGTTAATCTGATGCTCCAAGGTGGTTTCATTAGTGATCCCGCCGGAGATCGAAACCGATGAGGCGCTCAATTGATAAGGCGTAGCCCCGGAACCATTGGTGAAGGAAATTGATCCAATTGTGGAGAGATGGTCCCCATTGTCATTCACAGGATTCATGGCTCCCAGCGGAAAGCTGAGCCGATCTCCATCAGAGGGTGCGGTTCCAAGGTTCCAGTTACCGTCGGTTCCCCACATGTCATCGACAAGGCCGGTCCAAGTGAAGAGACTGGCAATCCGGGTTAAGTTGAAGCTTCCTCCGGTGACCGACACCTCAAAACTTTGTCCGGACAAAGCTACCTCATTGGGCATCATGGGATCATTAGTGAAGCCCGTGGCACTGATGACCGCAATCGGCTGGCCATTCATGAAACTGCCGGTCGCTTGGCCGATGACGAGGGGATCAATAGAATTCAGGTCAACTGATCCTGAAACTAGAATAGCATCGGAGGCTCCGGTAGCGTTTGCATCAAGGAAGATCTGTGAGCCTGGGGAGAAGGCTGCGTCTCCGGTCACGTTGATCGTCCCCACCGCTCCGCCCCCATTGGGGCTGATCGTCCCACCGAAGGTAACATTTCCAGGAGCAACCAGACTGACTGCTGCGCCGGAAGTAGTCAGACCTCCATTGTAAGCCTGACTGCCAGTCGTGGTGACATTGCCCCCGAGAGAAGATGTTCCCATGACTTCAAGAACCGAGACATCGATCGTCGATCCCGCTACAAGGTTTTCACCGACATCGAGAGTCTGTGCTCCGCTGATCGCTCCGGTGGTGGTGAGATCACCAGTGATATTCAGCTCGCCTCCCCCGATCATGACGGTGCCTACATTAGCACTGGCAACGGTCGCTGCTGTCTCAGTCACAAGATTTCCGTTCGTGATCGCTCCGGTGGAGACCGAAGTATCACCGTCGAGGGTGAGAAGATTTCCACCCGCATTAATGGCACCTGTTTGAATGGCAGCACCATCTAATTCGACGTCTGCAGTTAAGGTAGTAGTGTCGGAAAGGGTCTGGTTTCCGGTGGTGGTGACATTACCGCCGAGAGAAGATGTCCCCATGACTTCAAGAACAGACACATCGATCGTCGACCCCGCCACGAGGTTTCCATCGACATCGAGAGTCTGTGCTCCGCTGATCGCTCCGGTGGTGATGAGATCACCAGTGACAGTCAGTTCACCGCCGCCGATGGTGACGGTGCCGACATTGGCACTGGCAACGGTCGCTGCGGTCTCAGTCACAAGATTTCCGTTCGTGATCGCTTCGGTGGAGACCGAAGTATCACCGTCGAGGGTGAGAAGATTTCCACCCGCATTAATGGCACCTGTTTGGATAGCGGCACCATCTAATTCCAGGGAAGTCGTGAGGACCGTGTTGTTGCTAAGAGTCAGATTGCCGGTCGTGGTGACGTTGCCACCGAGCAAAGAAGTTCCCGCGACTTCTAAAACGGAGACCGTAACAGTGGATCCACTGACAAGATTTCCATCAATATCGAGAGTCTGCCCGCCTGAGATGGTGCCGGTGGTTGTCAGATTATTCACAACGCTCAACTCACCTCCACCAATCATAACCGTTGCGAGGTTACCACTGTTGATGGTCGCTGCGGTTTCAGTGACAAGATCTCCATTAGTGACAGCCCCGGTAATCATTATCGAAGTGTCACCATCGAGGGTGAGTGTGTTTCCGGCGGCATTGACGGTTGCTGCCGAAATTTCCGCGCCGTCTAGCTCAACGTCAGTGTCTAGAGTCGTCGATCCGGTGAAGGTTTGATTCCCGCTGGTGGTGACGTTTCCACCCAGGCTGGAATTCCCCTGAACTTCGAGTGTGGCGACGTTGATAATACCACCTGAACCCAGATTACCATCCACATCCAAAGTCTGCATTCCGGTAACATCCCCGGAGGTAGCCAGATTGCCAGTCACGCTCAATTCGCCCCCGCCAATCACAACTGTGCCGACATTGACACTTGCGAGGGTGGCAGCAGTTTCGGTGACAAGGTTTCCGTTCGTGATTGCTCCGGTGGCCACAGAAGTGGCTCCGTCAAGAGTGAGGGTGTTCCCGCCGGCGTTAATCGCTCCGGCAGATATGTTATTACCATCCAGTTCGACATTGGCTGTCAGCGAAGTGCCGCCGACAAAGGTTTGGTTCCCAGTGGTGGTAACATTGCCTCCAAGTGAAGACGTTCCCATGACTTCAAGAACAGAAACATCGATCGTCGATCCCGTTACGAGGTTTCCATCAACATCGAGTGTTTGTGCTCCGCTGATTGCTCCGGTCGTGGTGAGATTCCCAGTGACAGTCAATTCACCTCCAGCAATACCAACCGTCCCTACATTGGCACTCGCAAGGGTCGCGGCAGTTTCAGTGATGATGTTTCCGTCCGTGACGGCTCCGGTGGCCACAGAAGTGGCTCCATCAAGAGTGAGGGTGTTCCCACCGGCGTCGATCGCCCCCGTCATGATGGTATCAGCGTCCAGCTCGACTGAGTCTCCCAACGTGGTCCCCCCTGTGAGGACAAGATCGCCATCAAGCGTGAATGCAGCACCAGCATTGAGAACAACCCCACCCGCTCCGGCATTCGCGGTGAAGGAGCCGTTGGTCCCGTTAATTAGAGCGGAAATTGAAATGGTGTCTGCAGCAAGGGTCAAAGTGCTCTCATTCCCCGGAGCTCCGTTTCCGTCCCAGGCGATCTCGGAATTGACCGAAATGGTATCCGTCGCGGCAAGACTCAGGTCAGTGGTTGCGAGGAGAGCTTCGATTTGATCAGGAGTGATTACGCTCGTTCCGGCAATGGGGGCATCTCCGGCAGCGATATCGCCAAGGAGATCATCATCTCCGGCTTCATTGAGATTTCCGTCACCGTCGATATCAGAGTCGCCGTCTTGAATCGTGATATTTTCTGGATCGAGCAGGAGCTGGCCTCCCCCAAGATCAACCCCACCACGGAATGCCAGATATTGCTTACCCGAGACCTCGGCGAAGCCGCCGGTTCCGCCGGTAGCGATGATCTCACCTCCGTAAAAGGTGTTGCCGTCGGACCAGATGATGACACGGCCACCTTGGTCGCCGCCGCTGGCGTCGATGACGGCGCCGGGTTGGACGCGGGTGACGATGGCATTTTTAATGGCTTCCTCTTGTCCCTGAAAGCCGCCTCCGACTTCCACGGTGCCGCCGGTTTCCTCAGCAGAGACATCGATAACAGCCTCGGCTTGCACATCGACGGTGCGACCTTCGAGAACGACGTTGCCGCCTTGGGTTGGGGTAGCCTTCGCTGTGATGGCTCCTGATTGGACCACGTTGCCGCCACCTCCGGCAGAGAGGATCACCTGCCCTTGGGCATTGACGTGGTATCCAGTAGCGGACTGACTTTCGTCGCGCGCCATGGCATATTCATAAGGATTCCCGCCATTTTCGCGGAGATTACTGCGAACCGCTTCAATATTCCCGGTATTGGTCACCGTATTGCTCTCATCGGAAGCCTCGACCTCGACGTAAAGGTGGTCATCGCCATCCTTCTTCAAAACAATCTTCGATCCAGCAGCGAGAGAGACATTTTCAGCCTTGATTTCGCCGGTATTTTTAACGGTCTGACCGAGTAGGAAGACATCGCCCTCACGCACAATGATCGCTCCGCGGTTTTCGACTCCGGCACCGTTTCCACTGAAAGTCAGGTTTTGATTGGCCAAAAAGGCTTCATTGCTGACATCCAGAGTAGAAGCCGTGAATCCACGGGTATCGATGGTTCCGCTGCGGTCAATGAGGATCCCGTTCGGGTTGATGAGAGCGACGTTGCCGTTGGAGAGCAGGCTGCCGAGGATCTCAGTCGGCATGGAACCCACGACCCGGTTCAAGACAGCAGAGTCCACACCGGGTTGCACGAAGTTCGCGAGCTGGTCGGTCCCGATGGAAAAGGCCTCCCAATCAATAATCGTCCGGTCAGATCCGGTGACCACGGTGAGAATGTCACCGTCCCGGGAAACCGTCGCCGAACCTGCGACCACGTTTTCCCCGATGGGGTTTGCGAAGGAAGTTCCGGCCATTCCGAGAAGGGCAGTGAGGGAACCGAGGAGCTTTGTGGACTCTTTCATCTGGATAAAAGTTTGGAGCGCAGGGAAACCATGCACCGTTAATGATATGATTGCTAAAAAGAGGTGACCGAGGTGTCGAGCCATTTTGTCGGAATCACTACAAATAGTTTCAATCGCTCCTCCGGCGAACATCTTATCAAGATCAGCGGCTGTTTCACGGCGATAGAGCGATTCCCGACGCATCCTCCTCGCCTAAAATCATTCGTTAAGATTTCTTAATGAAATTCATTTAACAGGAAGCATGTCCCAATCCAACGTATGAGGCTCCTGTCACTTTTGCTCCTTGCCTGACAAGGCATACAGAGGGTATTCAGAGACAGGTTACGGGGCATTCAGCCCAATACCCTCTTGCTGTTTGACCATGAAAGCCAAACCTACTTCGCTATTGCTCTTCACCTTGCTGGGACTCCTGCCATCGGGTTTTGCTGCCTTTCATTTCACAAAGGAGGAAAAAGCTAAAACCATTAACCGATCACGGGAAACCAAAAGATCAACGAATGCCATCGTAAAGATAACAGCCGGGGCATCAGCCTACTCTGTAATCACCGCTGGAAAGACTCACGAATCAGCTGCGGTGGCCCTCCTGAATAGCCAGAGAGACGCCCAGGAAAAGAGCATCGCTTCCGCCGAAGCTATCCAAAAGCAAGAGGCTGCAAACCAAGAGCAGCCCAAGCAAAAATTGAAACAAACCATTGACCAGCTGACCGCCCAATTCCCTCCGCCCTCGAAAGAGGAAGTCATGAAAAAGGTCGCCACCATTAGCCCATTCCTCCCGAATCTAAAACCAACGGAAGCGGAACTCGCCAAACTGGGCAGCACAGCCTCCAGTAAAACTATGGAGACCCTAAAAGGCAGAGCTTCCAGACTTGGGGCCCTAGCCCAGAGTCTGAGCACACTGGCACAGAAAAAAAAGCAGCTCTCTCCAGCAACCCTCGCCGAGAAAGCCCTCAAGCAGTAGCCTCAACCGGAAACGATGAACCGAATCCTTCTTCTCGCAGTTGGCTCCATCCTTCTTCTGGGCACCGGTCTTTATATCGGGACCACATTGGACAAAGTTTCCGGGAGCAAAGAAACGAGTGATCATCAGAATATCTCTTTATCTCCGCTTCTCCCGCCCACTCAGGAAACCAGTGAGAAAATCGCCGCTCAGCAATGGGCGATGATCCAGTCCCGTGCGGCCAAGGTGGCTGAATTGAAAAAAGCCACGAATTCCAGCTTAAAAGTTTTCAAGGCCTCCTTGATCCGCGAGTTTCCCACCATTCCTCCGGCCGCCTTTCAGGGTGAAAGTTACGATGAAATTGCGGCCAATGCCGCCCGCCACGTCAAAGAAGACGCCCAGCGTGGAAAGTCCGCCCAACTCACAACCGCAGTTCAGCGCGAAATCTCCAACTCCATCACATCCTTCGAAGGTCAGCTCGCCGATCTCACACAAAAATACCGCACGCAGGTAGATCAGCAGAAGAAAACGGTGCAATCAGTGCTAAAACTCAAAAAACAGGGCGAAAAGTCACTCGTCGGCCCCGCAATCAGCGCCGCACAGTTCCACAAAATCACCCAGCGGATCCCCCGCAGGCTCCTCGCAAAAAAAGGAAATACCGGAGCGAAATTTGACACTGATCTGGACAAGAAAATCGACAAGTACCGTAGAGACCTCACTAAGAAGATCCCTCCACTTCGCCTCGAAAAAGAGCAAGTAGCTCCCCGTCCCGGACTTGTCGAAGCCTACAAAAGACGAAATGAGAACATCCGAGCGCGCAACCGAGCCGCCCGCGCCGCCTATCAAGCAAAGCTGAACGGAGTCGAAACCAAAGCCCGCGCAATGGCCAAAGCCGAGATGGGGCCCCGCCCCAAGGGCTACAAAATCGCCGGGGACAATACCGCCCTCAGCCCTAACGACGCCGAAGCAATCGATTGGGAAAATTACCAGCTCGCCATCCAACAAGTCCTCCCACCCGGCTGGCGGGCCTCCACCGTTCCGCGTCCGAATGCCGACAACCCCACCCATCGAGTTTTATTGGTGAAAACTTCGGACTGAGAATCTGGATGGGATTCGGACCGCCCTCCACCCGCAAATCGCCCGTGATATGCTTTCACCCTTGCCGCCCCACTCCCGTTCCGGTAGCACTTTGAGCCAGAGATAATCTTAGCCTGGATGGAGTTTTTTTTACATAACGAGGAGGGCATTCAATTCCCTCCCATCCGGCCCAGCTACCAGTCGGGTGAACGCTACTTCAACCGCTTCTGCTGCCTGATCCCACGTGACGCACACAGCAGCATTCTCGGTGAAGGAGGCGCAGGGACGGTCCATCTCGCCCGGGATGAAACCATGGATCGCCTCGTCGCCCTGAAACTCCTCAGCCAGGAGTTACAAAGCGATCCCATGGCGCGTCTCGATGTCATCCGCGAAACCCGCCAGGCCATGGACCTGACTCATCCTAATATCGTCCGGATTCATGATTTCCATGAAGGGCGAGAAGGCTGGGGAATCTCGATGCAATATATCAAAGGCCTCGACCTTGATAAATGGCGCATCGAAAACAGCTCCGGCACCAGCAGCATCATCCCTTACCCGGTCGAGCGCATCGAGGACTGGGTCCGCCAACTCTGCGACGCCCTGGCCTACGCCCATGATGACGCCATGATGGTGCACCGCGATATTAAGCCGCGGAACCTCATGCTGGAGCGCCGGGATGATGGGCGGGAGAAGCTCTACCTCACTGACTTTGGAATCACCAAAAAACTCGCCACCCACACCCTCATGGTGTCGAAGGTGCAGCCCGCCGCAAAGGATGAGAAGGCCGCGCTCGGCACCCTCCCATACATGTCATGGCAGCAGCTGGAGGATGAGACACCCACGATCTATGATGACATCTATTCCGTAGGAGCCACCATCTATGATCTGATCACTGGTCGCCCACCATTCTTCGAGGGAAGCTACGATCAAATCCGCCACCAAATCGAAAACACCCCGCCTCCCACCATGGCGGAGCGATTAGAAGCCTTCGCCCTGCCGAATCCCGGCATTCCATCGGTTTGGGAGGAAGTCGTCCGCGATTGCCTGATGAAGGACCCGCAGGACCGACCGACCAGCCTCAGGGAAATCTCCGAGCGACTCGGCCTCAGCAGTGCTGCTCCGGTCATCGTCCAGAGCGCCCCCGCTGCCCCGGTGGGCAATCCCGCCCGCGAAGCCGAACTCGAAGAAACTCTTTCCACCAAGGACGGTGAGATTGCCAATCTCACCAGGGAAAATGAGTCCCTCCTCCAGAAAGCGGAAGTGCTCGCCTCCGAAAAGGAACAGGCCGTGAAAGCACTGGAAGCGGAACTCCTTCAACTGCGGGAATCAATCGCCAGCGGTGATAGTGCCAGTGAGTCCCTCAAAGCAGAACTCGCCATCCTGCAAGCCACGATCGGCCAGCGGGAAGAAGAGACCGCCCGCCTACAAGAGCAGATCCAACAGGTCCAGAAAACCGCCCAGCTGGATGGCGATGAAGCGATGTCCGCCCTTCGGGACTCCATCGCAGAGAAGGACGCTGAAATCAGCCGCCTCCATACCGAGAAAACCGAGCAACAACAGCAACTTGAGCAAGCCGTCCTGATCGGCGAGCAAGAAAGCGCTCAGGTCGTAGAACTTTCGAAAGCTATCGGCGAGCGCGAGAATGAGGCCGCCCAACTCCGAGAGCAACTCGCCCAGACCCAGCAGAACGCCAAAGCCGAGGGGGACGAAGCCACCGCCGCCCTCCGCGATTCCCTCGCCCAAAAAGACGCCGAGCTCCAAAAACTCCGCTCCGACAGCGGCAATCAGCAGGCTCAACTGGACGAAGCCCTCCGCGCTTCCGAGTCCGAACGCGCCCGCGCCGCCGATCTTGAGGTAAAGCTTCAATCCACCCAGAAGGAGTATGCTGGTGCCGCCAAACAAATCGAACAAGCTCGCTCCCAAGCCACCGCTGCCATCGCCGAAAGGGACGGCGCGGTCGCAAAATCAAAACGCCGGGTAGAACAAACCGAGGCACGCCTCAGCGAATTAAAAAAACGCCAAAGCGCACCCCTCACTCCGCTCCTTGTCACCCTTCTGGGCTCCTTGATCCTTGGGGTCGGTGGTGGCATCCTCCTCGGGAAGTTCATGCCGATGGCCGAGAGCTCGGAACCCGTAGCAGCGTCACTGGACTTCACTCCTTACGAATCCCAGATCCCCGCCAGCCCCGGCGAGATAGGCACCCCCATTAGTGCCGGCCTTTTTCGCGACTACGCACTCACCACCGGAGTGAGCGAGGAGGACCTTGATAAACTCGCCCCCGGGCTTTCGGAAATAGAGGACGAGGCACCCGTCGCCGGCTTGACGTACCTCATGGCAGAAAGCTTCTGTGCTTGGCTCACCGTTCGCGATCCCATGGACGCAATTGATGAGGATAGCCGGGCCCACTATTACATTCCCGCCCGTGACGAACTCCCCTCCTCCGCCGGGCAGGAAAATCCGGAATGGACCAGCACTCCCTATGCCGCCGCCGGCGCCAATGACGCCCGCCAAATCGCAGTCGCAGATGCCTCCGAAAACGACTGGTTAGTCAAGACCTGGACCTCCACTTTGAAGAACCGAAAGCCGATGACCTTCCGCGTCATCCTCTCGGAAGGCCCGAAGTAATTTTCACTTCTTCGCCCGCTTGGCATTTGCGACGATGCGCATGAGGTCGCGATTGACCGAGGGATCACCAAAGAGCAACAGCCGCGCCTGCTCGATGAGATCGTCCAATCTCTCCAACGGCGCTTTCATCACGATGTGTGGCGCGCGGCGGTCGTAGTCCTCGAGATTTCGCGAAAAACTTCCCTGCATCGCTCCGGGAAAAAGCTGCCCCACCCAGCCGACGACATTCCACCACAGCCCCTTCGGAATAGCATCCTTCGCTGCTCCCGGCAGGACCTCCGTCGCGACATTTTGCGGGCCGAATTCCTCCTGCCACTTCTCACCCGTGGCCGTATTGATAAAATCGAGCAGCCTTCCCGCTCCCGTAGCCCATTCCGACTCCACATTCCCCCCGCCAAAGACCTTCAGCATCGATTGAAATTCATCGAGCCGATGGCCCAGGTCACCATCGGTCGCCGAAAACAAAACACGGAAGGCCAACACCCCGAAGGAATAGAGATCACGCGTGGCACCGACTCCCGGGAAGAGGTCGAAATTAACCCGCTCAAACATCACTCCGCTCTCGCCCACTTTCTCCGGATCCAGTTCCTCGGGCAGCTCCATCGGGTAACTCAGGAAGCGCCACTCGCCGTCACCTTTCTGGGTATCCAGCGTGGCGAAAAATTCGCACCGTTTCCCGCCGCGCACTGCGAACTGCAGGCGGAGGAGATCCTTCCGTGAAGAGTCCAGCGGCTCGGAAGTACGAAGAGTCCCGGACATCACCACCTTCCCATCCTCCGGCGCGGTGATCTTCCTCACGTGCATCGTGACCGTGCCATTGACTGCGTGGAAACGCCCCGGTGGAGCATAAATCGACCCCGTCTCCGGCGCAATCGCGAGCGGGAATCCCTCGCCCGTCGGCCCCAGCGGGAACTGCACAAAGCGCGGGGTATCGCACAACTGAACATCCTGCGTCCACAGAAACGGCAACCCGGTGCCCGTTTGGGAGACATTGACCACAAAAGAATCCTCCCCCAATCCACCAAAGGGCACACGCAGGGCTTCCAGTGACTTTTCCACTGCTCCCATCGCCCCGCGCAGCGCGCAGAGCTTCAGGAAAAAAACCTCAGCCACCCGGTCCGCGACCGATGACCGCCCTTGAATGAAGCCCGCTCCACTCCGGTCATTGCCATCCTCCGGCAGCTTACCAGCCATCACCTCGGCAGCGGGCGCGCGTAGAGCCTTCCTCAACGCCCCGGTCTGCTCAGATCCCAGGAAATCAACATACCTCCCGAAGTCAAACGACGCGGCCCGGCGAACCATCAGCCGTCCACCCTCCCGATTAAAGAGCACCTTCTCTCCAAAAAATTCCTCCACCGTCTTCACTCCCGGACCATCCGGAGCATCCGGACTCAGCGAAACCAGACTGTCTTCACCCGTAACCAGATAACGGAATTCCGACTCGTGATAAGACGGCAACATCTTCTTTCGCAGCACCTCCGCATCCTCGCAAACAGGATAAATTTCACCCGCCAAGCCGCCCATCACCATCGCGGGAATCGGTTCGTCCTCCCAAGCCCCCCGCCACAGCTGTCTCTCATCCACGGAAGCATATCCATCAATCAACTCCCGCCACTGCTGGTCCGCCACCACATTTAGAATCGGACGGGTGATGGCATCACGGTCGCGCGAGAAATCCTGCGTCCAGATTTCCATCAGCTCCTGCACCTGACCACGCCCATCACAGACCGCCCCGAGATAGACCAAGGCACGCGGACGAGTCTCCAGAATAACGGGGATTCCGTTCTCCACCGCCAAAAAAAGCGGTGCCAGTGACGGATCGGGAAAAGCAACAAATTCCATGGTTGGGTTGAGGACAGTTTTTCCCGTTTTGCCGGACCCGCAAGGGAATAATAACTTCATCAAACTTCGTATAGACGAATCAATTATTTCCCTTGATGACATCAGGCAAAAACGATTCCCTCAGAGTGAACGGCAGCTCTTTTAATTTCGAATCCAAAACCTTCTTTTTCCCGATGAAACCAGCCCACGCCCTTTCCTCTCTGATCGCCCTCTCACTCGCCCTCGCATCATGCGGAGGTAAAGATGCTCCGACCGCCGCCGATCGGATCAAGCAAGGGAATGACTTCGCCGCCGAACAGGCAAAAAAAGCTGCCGAGCAAGCCGCCATCGACAAGATGGAAGCCGAGGCGAAAGAACTAGCCGCCGCCGCCAAGAAGAAGGCCAAAGAAGCCGCCCAACAGGCCGTCGTCGCCCCCGCGAAGCGCGGTGAATTTCCCCTCACCATCACTCCGGATTCCAAAATCAAAAGCTCCTACTCCGTCCCTGTCCACGTCTTCAGCGTGAGCCCTGCCGGCGCCGCCTCCTGGCGCGGCAAGTCCACCGACGCCTACTGGAAGAGCCCGAACCCGGACGCCCAGGTCACCTTCGGATCAAAGTCCGGCGCAAAGCAATCCACCTTCGCCACCGCCGCACCCTTTCGTGCCGGCGAGCAGCACGTGGTCGTCATTGTCAAAATGGCCGGCGTCACCCGCCCGGAAGTCTTTGAGCTGAAGCGCAAGCCAAACCCCGTCGAGGGCCTGCCACCAATCGTCTCTCCACTGAAGCTGCGCCTCACTCCCGGCGGCATTCAGGTCCAGTAGCACTCCCCGCCTATCCCGCCTCCCGGTCATTTGACCTTCAATCCCACCCGTCACCGTGGAACTCAACGCTGATCAATTCGCCCGCCTGGGTCTCCAGGAGGTCGCGGATCTCAGTGGCTTCCTCGCCGAGGACGGCCGCTCTTATGAAGTAAAGGACCTCATTGGCCGACCCGATACCATCTCGGATCAGCTCGTTATCAAGACCTTCGATCTCTCCTCCATCCCGGACGCCAAAGTCACCTGGGATACCGGTCGCTGGAGCACCGGCGGAGCACAGGACTGGAGCACCCAGGCCCACCCCGTCGGCGGGCAGGATGAGAAAAAAAACTCGAACGAAGCCACCAAGGCCGCCGTTAATGAGCTCCTCCAATTTAACTGGATCCTCGGAGAAAACTCCATGGGCGCCTTCTCTCCCGCCATTCTGGAAGTCGGAATGGTTGAACAGACACCCTACTTCATCCGCGAGCATTACGCCAAGACCGCTTACTCGCTCATCGAGACCAATGTCGCCCCCTCGCCGGATCTCCTTTTTCACATTGCCGAGTCCATCTGGACCGCTCTCGCCTTCTTCCATCAGCCGAATCTCAACGTCCCGCACGGAAACCTGAAGGCCAGGAATGTCCTCATCTCCGAGGGTAACCTCAAGACCGCACCCATCGTCCTCGCCGATGCCGTCCGCACCCAAGAGACCATTCGCCGTGGTGAAAAGACCAAGGACCTGCAAAACCTCGGCATCATCCTTCTCCAACTCATCACCTGGGAGAAGGACACCATCCCCGTCTATGAAGCTCTCAATCGCGCTGAGAGTGCGAACTACGAAAAACTCGGAAAGCAAGGCCCGAAGTGGAAGGAGCTGATCTGTCGCCTCCTCGATGGTAGCTCTTATCAAGGAAATCCCGACACCGCTGATATCCTCGCCGACTGGCTGCAGCCGGTACGGCCCTCAAAGTCGCCAATCCCCACCATTCCAAATCCCCAAGCCCCCTCTCCTGCCGGGCCGAATCTCGGAGGCTCTGCCGAAAAGGAAGAAGAGGAAGGAAACGTCAACGACGAGATTGATCAACTCATCAAGGAACAGGAATTTGCGAAAGGCTTCACTATCGCCCTGGCCTCCTGCAAAAAGGCTTCAACATCCGGTGGAGAAGCTGATCCCGCCACCTTCGAGCGCCTCAACTTCTGTGCCGATCACCTCGAAAAGCATGAACTCTCGGCCCCCGAACTTCTCAGAGATCTCGAGGAAGCCGCCGAACTTGGCTCCAGCAAAGGCTGCCTCCGGCTGGGAACCATTCTCATCGAGGACGAAGCGAAACACGCCGAGGCCCTCACCTGGCTGGAAAAAGCCGCAGACGATGGAGGCGAAATTGCCGCCCTGGCCCCGCTGGCGAAACTCTACGAGAGCGGAACACCCTCTCACGATCCCGCCCCCGACAAAGCCTTCGAAGCCCTCTCCCTGCTGAACGAACAAATCCCCGGCGCGGATAAACAATACGCCCTGGCTGCCCTGATCCTCCGTGGCAAAACCAGCCAGCACCTTGGCTCCGCCATCCCCCTTCTGGAAGACGCCTCATCACAGGGATACTTCAAAGCCAGCGACCTCCTCGGCCAAGCCTACGCCACCGGTCACGGAACCGAGATTGATGAAAAGCGGGCTTACTCCCTCTTCGCTCAAGCGTGGAAAGAGTCCAAGGAAACGAACTCCCACTACTACACCGCCTCAAACAACCTCGGCGTCTGCCTCGGCCTCGGCTTCGGCACTCCCCAAGACCTCGATAACGCGCGCGTGTATTTCCAACAAGGCGCCATCAAACAACACGAGGCCTCGATGAAGAACCTCGCTGCAATGGCCTAAGCCAAAGCCGCTCCAAACCACCAACAGCCCCGCAAATACTTTTTCTATAGTTTCCCGGGGATATTATTATCGGGGACATCGGTGTTCAATAGTCCTAATTTTAATGGGGGGTAATTTTTGCCACCTGAAGCTCTCCAGCTCATCTGAGAGC